>NZ_CALMQR010000133.1:0-74666 GCF_937871995.1 uncultured Citricoccus sp.
CTGCAGGGCGGCCGTCATGAGCCGGGCGGAGACGCCCCGGCCGTGGTGGTCCGCGTGCACGTAGAACTTGTTCAGCTCCACCGTCGGCGCGTGCCGCAGGGCCGCGGGCTCGGAGAACGCCGGCTGCGAGCCGTGGACGAGCAGGCAGTACCCCACCGTTTCCCCGTCCTCGTGGCCGGCCCACAGCACGGTCCGGTCCACCGCCCGGATGTGGGCCGCGAAATGCCCCGCGGTCAGGTTCGCGGCGATGAAGGACCGGATGTCCTCCGGCGCTGAGCCCGGCGGGCAGGCCAGCGGGAAGGTCGACGCCGCCAGCTCCGACAGCGGGCCCGCGTGGACGACGTCCGAGGCCTCGGAGACCGCCGGCATGGCCGCAGGGATCACGCGGGCGGAGGACACGGGGCCCTAGGCCGTCGTCGCGTGCCGCCGGGCCGGTCGGGCGCGGTAGGCGGACACCTGGCGGTCCCAGGCGGTGGTCACGGCCCAGACCACCAGGCCGGTGCCCAGCATGTGCAGCAGGACCAGCCAGATCGGCAGGCCGGTGAAGTGCTGGGTGTAGCCGATGATCGCCTGGAAGGCGATCACGCCCACCAGGGACCAGGCGGAGATCCGCTGCAGCCGCGAGGACTGCTGGCGCAGCACCACCACGAGCAGCGCGAGGGCGGCAGCGGTCATCAGGTACACGGGCAGGGCGTGCAGGCGGGTGACGACCAGCGGGTCGAAGTCGTGACGGGGCGCGTCCGCGTCGCCACCGTGGGGCCCGGTGCCGGTGACCACGGTGCCCAGGTACAGCACCACCCAGCCGGTGACGAAGGCCGTCGTGGCCATGCCCCGCGACAGCGGGGAGGTCTCACCGTCCACGATCGCCGTCGGCGCCTGCTCGCCCTCGCCGCGGGCCAGGGCCTCGCGGTGGCGCCATTCCACGCCCACCCGGTTGACCAGCAGGCTGGCGACGCAGACCATCACCGAGGAGACCAGGAAGTGCATGGCCACGACCCAGGGGTTCAGTCCGGTCAGCACGGTGATCCCGCCGACGACGGCCTGGGCGGGGATGCACGCGAGCATGCCCACGGACATCCAGAAGATGCCCCGGTGTGAGCGGCGCAGGTTCCAGACCCAGAGCAGCACGGCCAGGGCCGCGATGCCGACCACGAAGGTCAGGGTGCGGTTGCCGAACTCGATGTAGCCGTGGATGCCCATCTCGGGGGTGTTGGTCAGGGACTCCGGGGTGCACTTGGGCCAGGTGGGGCACCCCAGTCCCGACTTGGTCAGCCGGACCGCGCCTCCCGTGACGATGATGCCGATCTCGGTGACCAGGGAGATGACGGTGAGCCAGTACGTCGTGCGGGTGATGTCCCGCGGCAGGCGCCACCGGCCCGGGGTGGCTCCGGCCGCCGTCGCGGTGGATCCGGGGGCGGGGGACTGGGTGGGGGTGCTCACGGGCGGGTCCTTCGGACGGGTCGGTCGGGCAGCCGGCGGCTGCGGTGGGGTTCGGGTCGGGGTCGGGTCAGCGCCACTTGAACCACCTCAGCGCCCCGGCGGTCGCCAGTGCCGCCCAGGCGATGAGCGTGAGGAGGGCACCGACGTCGAGGGCACCGGTGCCCAGGGCCGCGCGCAGTCCGTCGCCGAGCGCCGCCGAGGGCAGGACGACGCCCAGCCCGGCCAGCCACCCGCTCTCCGGCAGCGGGAAGACCACGCCGCCCACGGCGCCGAGCAGCACCCACATCAGGTTGGTCAGGGCCAGCGTGGCCTCCGGTCGGGCGGTGCCCGCGATGAACAGCCCGATGGCCGTGAAGGCCGCCGCGCCGGCCAGGAAGAACAGCAGTGCCGCCGGGATGCCCGCGGGGTCCGGACGCCAGCCCAGGGCCAGGCCGACACCGCCGATGACCACGACCTGGAGGACCAGGACGGACAGCACGGCCACGGCCTTGCCGAGGATCAGGCCGGCGGGCCCCAGCGGCGTGGTGGAGAGGTACGCGAGCACTCCGTAGCGCCGGTCGAACCCGGTGGCGATGCCCTGCCCCGTCAGGGCCGAGCTCAGGACGGCCAGGGCCAGGACGCCCGGCACGGCCACGTCCACGCCGTCGACGTCCGGCCGGTCCAGCAGGCCGGCCCAGACCACCCCGAACAGGGCCATCACCGGCAGGATCAGGGAGATCAGCAACTGCTCGCCGTTGCGCAGGGCGGTCACCGTCTCGTAGCGTCCCTGCGCCAGCACGCGCCGCGCCAGGGACCGCGCGTTCGAGGTCCCGGCGGGGGAGGTGTCGAGGCGGGTGTCGAGGCGGGTGTTCACGGGGCGACCTCCAGGAAGACGTCCTCCAGGGTGCGGTGGATGAGGCGGACGTCCGTGGGCATGAGCCCGGCGGCACTCCACCAGGCGCCCAGAGCCGCCCAGTGCGCCGGGTCGGAGACCCCGAGCACGTGGTAGGTGCAGCCTCCGGGGGCATCGGCGGTCTCGGAGGACAGGCCCACCTCGCTGACGGAGAGCCCCTCCGGTGCGGAGGCCAGGACGGCCTCCCCGACCGGCACGGACACGGTGAAGGACAGGGGCGCCGGGCCGGAGCGGGCGGTGAGCTCGGCGACGGTGCCGGCGCGCTCGACGACCCCCTCGCGCAGCAGCACCACGTGGTCGGCCAGCCGTTCGGCGTCGTCGAGCAGGTGCGTGGTGAGCACCACGGCCAGCCCCGCCTGCTTCAGCTCGGTGATCAGGTCGAACACCAGCTGGCGGGACACGGGGTCCAGGCCCGCGCTTGGCTCGTCGAGGAACACGACGCGCGGACGGCCGGCCAGGGCGGCCGCCAGCGCCACGCGCTGGCGCTGGCCCCCCGAGAGGCGGCGGATGTCACGGCCGGCGAACTCCCCGATGCCGAGCCGCTCGACCAGCGCGGCCATGTCGGCCGGCTCGCGGTACAGCGAGGCGACGTGCGCCAGCAGCCGGGCCGGCGTGGCGGACGGGGGCAGCCCGCCGTCCTGGAGCATCACCCCCACCCGGCTGCGCAGTGCGGAACCGGCGCGCCAGGGATCCTGGCCGAGCAGCTCGACCGTGCCGGCGTCGGGGCGGTCGAGTCCCTGGGCGATCGTCAGGGTGGTGGTCTTGCCGGCCCCGTTGGGCCCGAGCAGCGCGGTGACCTGGCCCGCGCGGGCCTGGAAGTCGACCCCGCGCAGGATCTCCACGTCCCCTCGACGGCGGTTCCGCACCGTCCGGCAGACGCCGTTGAGGGACACCAGGGCGGGCGCGGGAGCGCCGGCAGCGGAGGCGACGGGGCCACCGGCCTGACGGTCGGCGACCGCGACGTCGGCCCGGCGACCGGGCTCGCGAGGGGTGGGGGGCAGGGGGAACGGCACCCGTCCATGGTACCCGTGGGCCCCTCGACTTCTACGAAAGGTAGAGCGGGGTTAGGGCAAGCGAGGAAGGTCCCGGCCGAGCGCGGTGTGCGGGGCGTGCCGGGCCTCGCGCGCCGCGCCCGTGGACGCTCGCGGGGCAAGGCACGCCTTACTTTCGCCTGACCACGAATTAGGTAAAATGGCGGTTGTGTATTCCTCCAGTGACGTCGACGTGCCCGCAGGGGACACGGTCGAAGGACCCCGCGAGAGCACCCGGGACCGGGTGCTGCAGGCGGTCCTGTCCCACGGGCCGGTCAGCGCGGCCCGGGTCGGTGAGCTGCTGGGGCTCACGGCGGCCGCCGTCCGCCGGCACCTGGACGCCCTCTCCGAGGAGGGTGCGGTCGAGGTCAAGCTCGTCGCCGGCAACCGCGGCGCCGGACGCCCCTCGCGGCGCTACGTCATCAGCCACGAGGGCCAGAGCCGCCTGGGCAACGACTACCTCGAGCTGGCCAGCCGGGCCCTGGGGCACCTGGCCGAGGTGGCCGGGCCCGACGCCGTCCGGGCCGTCGCGCGGGAGCGCTTCGCCGCCGTCGAGGACCGCTACCGCGAGGCCATCGGCACCACCGCGTCCCTGAAGGACCGCGCCACCGCCCTGGCGCGGGTGCTGGACGCGGAGGGCTTCCACGCCAGCGTCCGCCTCGTCGGGCGGCCCGACTCCGCCACGAAGCACCCGACCCTCAAGGCGGCCCAGATCTGCCAGGGGCACTGCCCCCTCCAGGAGCTGGCCGCCGACTACCCGCAGTTCTGCGAGGAGGAGACGGAGCTGTTCGCCCGGCTGCTCGGGGTGGACGTCCGCCGGCTGGCGACGCTGCCCACCGGCGGCCACGTGTGCACCACCCACGTCCCCCTCGGCCGCGACGCCGAGCCGCCCGGCCGGCACGGGGCCGGCCCCCAGACCATCAGCGGCGCCGGCAGCCACACGGCTCCGGACACCGACTGACGTCCAGACCACCGACCACGAAGAGAGGCTTCAGATGACCGATCAGATCACCAGGGAGAACGCCGATCCGGGCGTGATCTCCGAGGTACTCGAGAAGAACCCGGAGCTTGAGGCCATCGGCCCGTACCAGTTCGGCTGGGCCGACCAGGACGATGCCGGTGCCAACGCGCGCCGCGGCGTCAACGAGGAGGTCGTGCGCGACATCTCGGCCAAGAAGGGTGAGCCCGAGTGGATGCTCAACCTGCGCCTGAAGGGCCTGAAGTACTTCCAGCGCAAGCCCATGCCCACCTGGGGTGCCGACCTGTCCGGCATCGACTTCGACAACATCAAGTACTTCGTGCGCTCGACCGAGGGCCAGGCGAAGTCCTGGGAGGACCTGCCCGAGGACATCCGCAACACCTATGAGCGCCTCGGCATCCCGGAGGCCGAGCGTGAGCGCCTGGTCGCCGGTGTGGCCGCCCAGTACGAGTCCGAGGTCGTCTACCACCAGATCCGCGAGGACCTGGAGGCGCAGGGCGTCATCTTCCTGGACACCGACACCGGCCTGAAGGAGTACCCGGAGATCTTCAAGGAGTACTTCGGCTCCGTGATCCCGGTGGGCGACAACAAGTTCGCCGCCCTGAACACCGCCACCTGGTCCGGCGGCTCCTTCGTGTACGTGCCCAAGGGCGTCCACGTGGAGATCCCGCTGCAGGCGTACTTCCGCATCAACACCGAGAACATGGGCCAGTTCGAGCGGACCCTGATCATCGCGGACGAGGACTCCTACGTCCACTACATCGAGGGCTGCACCGCGCCGATCTACAACTCGGACTCGCTGCACTCCGCCGTCGTGGAGATCGTCGTCAAGAAGAACGCCCGCGTGCGCTACACCACCATCCAGAACTGGTCCACCAACGTGTACAACCTGGTGACCAAGCGCGCCGTGGCCGAAGAGGGCGCCACCATGGAGTGGATCGACGGCAACATCGGCTCCAAGGTCACCCAGAAGTACCCGGCGGTCTACCTGACCGGCGAGCACGCCAAGGGCGAGACCCTGTCCATCGCCTTCGCCGGTGCCGGCCAGCACCAGGACACCGGTTCGAAGATGGTGCACCTGGCCCCGAACACCTCCAGCTCCATCGTCTCCAAGTCGGTGGCACGCTCGGGTGGCCGGGCGGCCTACCGTGGCCTGGTCCAGGTCATGGAGGGCGCGAAGAACTCCGCCAACTCGGTCGTGTGCGACGCGTTGCTGGTGGACACGATCTCCCGCTCGGACACCTACCCGTACATCGACATCCGCGAGGACGACGCGACCCTGGGCCACGAGGCCACGGTGTCGAAGGTCTCCGAGGAGCAGCTCTTCTACCTGATGAGCCGCGGGATGTCCGAGACCGAGGCCATGGCCATGATCGTGCGCGGCTTCATCGAGCCGATCGCGCGCGAGCTGCCGATGGAGTACGCCCTGGAATTGAACAAGCTGATCGAACTGCAGATGGAAGGATCGGTAGGCTGAGCGTGTCACAGACTGTCAACACCGCCCCGGAAGAAATCGACGCGGACGGCGCCGGAGTGCCCGTCATCCCCGGCATGGGGGAGGAGGGCGAGAAGCTCTCCGGTGAGGTCGCCGCGGCCAGCGCCGCCGGCCACGCCTCTCACGCGGTCCCCGCGGACGGGGCCCGGCAGGCGACCGCCGGCTCGTCCCGCGCGGACCGCCGGTCCAGCTTCGAGCTGGCCGACTTCGCCGTGCTCACCGGCCGCGAGGAGGACTGGCGGTTCACCCCGCTGGACCGCCTGGCCGGTCTGCACCTGCCCGAGGGCGACTCCGCCCGGCTGACCGGCGCCGCCCCGGCGGTCGGGGTCGGTGCCGTGGACGGGGTGACCGTCGAGACGGTGTCCCGCGAGGACTCCCGCCTCGGCGCCGCCCTGACCCCGGACGACCGCGTGTCCGCCGCAGCCTGGGCCTCCTTCGCCGAGGCGACCGTCGTCACCGTGGGTGCCGGCGTCGAGGCCGGCACCCCGGTCCGCATCGACGTCACCGGCGCGGGTTCCGAGCCGGCCGCCCAGCACCTGCTGATCATCGCCGAGCCCAACTCCCGCGCCGACGTCGTGATCACCCACCGCGGCACCGCCGTGGTGAGCCAGAACGTGGAGTTCGACGTCCGCGAGGGCGCCGGGCTGAACGTCACCTCGATCCAGGCCTGGGACGGGGACGCGGTGCACGCCTCGGCCCAGCAGGCCAAGGTCGCCAAGGACGCCTCCTTCAAGCACGTCACCGTCTCCTACGGCGGCTCGGTGGTGCGCCTGACCCCGACCTCGCGCTTCGCGGGCACGGGGGGCGAGGCCCGGATGTACGGACTGTACTTCGCCGACGCCGGCCAGCACCTGGAGCAGCGGCTGTTCGTGGACCACGCGACCCCGAACTGCACCTCCAACGTCCTGTACAAGGGCGCCCTGCAGGGCAAGGACGCCCGGGCCGTCTGGATCGGCGACGTCCTCATCCGCAAGACGGCCGAGGGCACCGACAGCTACGAGAAGAACCAGAACCTCGTCCTGACGGACGGCACCCGCGTGGACTCGGTGCCGAACCTGGAGATCGAGACCGGGCTGATAGAGGGCGCCGGACACGCCTCCTCGACCGCCCAGTTCGATGACGAGCAGCTCTTCTACCTGATGGCCCGGGGCATCCCGGAGCAGGAGGCCCGCGAGCTCGTGCTGCGCGGCTTCCTCAACGAGATCATCCAGAAGATCGGGATCACCGACGTCGAGGAGATGCTCACCGCGCAGATGGAGACCGAGCTGCAGGTGGCGACCCACTGATGGCGGCCGGCCAGCGCGTCTGCGGCGCGGACGAGATCGGGCCGGAGGAGGCCAGGCGGTTCATGGTCGACGGGATCCCCGTCGCCGTGGTCCGCGCCTCCGACGGCTCGCTCCACGCCCTCAACGACACCTGCTCGCACGGCGAGGTCTCCCTCTCCGAGGGGTTCGTGGAGGGGTGCGCCCTGGAGTGCATCGGCCACGGGTCGGCCTTCGACCTCGTCACCGGTGAACCGAACGTGCCGCCCGCGACCGAGCCGGTCGCCGTCTATGCCCTCGCCGTGGAGGACGACGGCATCTGGGTGGACACCTCCAGAGTCCTCAACCGGGTCGCATAGCCCGAGCGCTGCACCGCAGCCACCCCAACCACACTTCCCGCCGGGGCACCGGCGAACCGCAAGGAGAACACGAATGTCTACGCTGGAAATCAAGGACCTGTTCGTCTCGATCGAGACCGAGAACGGCCCCAAGGAGATCCTCAAGGGCGTCAGCCTGACCATCAACACCGGTGAGACCCACGCCATCATGGGCCCAAACGGCTCCGGCAAGTCCACCCTGGCCTCCACCATCGCGGGCCACCCGCGCTACGAGGTCACCTCCGGCACCATCACGCTCGACGGCGAGGACGTCCTGGAGATGTCCGTGGACGAGCGTGCCCGCGCCGGCCTGTTCCTGGCGATGCAGTACCCGGTCGAGATCCCGGGCGTGACCATGACCAACTTCCTGCGCACCGCCAAGACCGCCATCGACGGCGAGGCCCCGTCCCTGCGCCACTGGACCAAGGACGTCAAGGCCGCCATGGAGGGCCTGAAGATCGATCCCGCCTTCGCCAGCCGCAACGTCAACGAGGGCTTCTCCGGCGGCGAGAAGAAGCGCGTCGAGATCCTGCAGCTCGAGCTGTTCAAGCCGAAGTTCGCGGTGCTGGACGAGACCGACTCCGGCCTGGACGTCGACGCGCTGCGCGTGGTCTCCGAGGGCGTCAACCGTGCCCAGGCCACCAATGAGATGGGTACCCTGCTCATCACCCACTACACCCGCATCCTGCAGTACATCAAGCCCGACTTCGTGCACGTGTTCGTGGACGGCAAGGTCGCGGAGTCCGGTGGCGCCGAGCTGGCCGACCGCCTCGAGGCCGAGGGCTACGAGCGCTTCGAGACCGCTGCTGCAGGGGCCTGAGGAGGACAGCATGACGACTGACCAGGCACAGACCTCCCTCGAGGACATCAGGGAGGCCCTGCACGAGGTCATGGACCCCGAGCTGGGCGTGAACATCGTCGACCTCGGGCTGCTCTACGGCATGAACTACGCCGAGGACGGCGCCCTGATCATCGACATGACCCTGACCACCGCGGCCTGCCCGCTCACCGACGTGATCGAGGAGCAGATCGGCAACGAGATCGGCACCATGGTCGACGAGTGGCGGCTGAACTGGGTCTGGATGCCGCCGTGGGGCCCGGAGCGGATCACCGAGGAGGGCCGCGAGCAGATGCGGGCCCTGGGCTTCAACATCTGAGCCCGACCCCTCACCCCCCCCGCAGACGAGAACGCCCCGGTCCACGGACCGGGGTGTTCTCGTCTGCGTCCCCGGCACTGTCCCTGCCCGGGAGGACGGGCGGCTCAGGCCGTCGGATCGTCCAGGTCGGGGTGGTCCAGGGTGTTGCACTGGTTGACGTCCCCGGACTCGTAGCCGTGCATGAACCAGGCCATCCGCTGCTCGGAGGTGCCGTGCGTGAAGGCCTCGGGCAGCACGCGACCGGTCGTGGACTGCTGGATGCGGTCGTCCCCGACGGCGGCCGCCGCGGAGAGCGCGTCCCGCAGGTCGGTCTGGGTGAGGGGATCCAGGAACGGGTCGCCCGACTCGGGGTCCACGGTGCGCACCGCGTGCCCGGCCCACATCCCGGCGTAGCAGTCCGCCTGCAGTTCCACGCGCACCGCCCCGGACTCCGGCCCGGTGCCGCCGGACTGCGAGTACTGCAGGTAGCCGATGATGTTCTGGATGTGGTGGCCGTACTCGTGGGCGACCACGTACTCCTCGGCCAGGGGGCCGCCGGAGGCCCCGAACCGCGATTGCAGCAGGCCGAAGAAGTCCGTGTCGAAGTACGCCGTCTCATCGCCCGGGCAGTAGAACGGGCCGACGTCCGAGGTGGCCATGCCGCAGGCCGTGTTGACCTGACCGCCGAACAGCTCCACTCCGGGGGGCCGCCAGGTGACGTTGTACTCCGCCAGGTGGGGATCCCAGAAGGCGTCGGCGGACTCGACCGTGGCGATGATCCGGCAGTCGGTCCGCTCGTTCGCCGCCTCCCCGGTGCGGCAGGTGGCGGACGCCGCCGGGCCGACGGGCTCGTACTGGGACGTCTCCGGCGACGGGCCGGTCAGTCCGAGCTGCTCGGCCAGTCCGGGGGCGAAGATCGCCAGCAGCAGCACCAGCAGGCCGGTGCCGCCACCGATGGCGACGGTTCCGCCGCGCCCCGCCCGGCCGCCACCACCGCGGCCCCGGGAGTCTCGGACGCGGGAGGGGTCCAGCCGGACGTTGTCATTGAAGCTCATGCGCCCCGAGTGTAGTCCGGCCCCGGAGGCTTCGGCTCGGGTGCGGCGGGCAGCCCGCGGGCGGCCAGGGCCTCCCCGGTGGCTCGGGCGTGGCCGACCGTGGCCACGAGCACCGGTCCCATGAGGCGCACGGGCCCGCGGCGCAGGCCCCGGGAGGCCAGGGCCTCCGCGTGGGCGCGCACGGCGGCGCCTACCCAGGGGATCGTGCGCAGCATGACGTTCACGGCCAGGGCGGCGGCCTCCGGGTTGACCCCGAACCGGCGGAACGCGCCGAAGAAGTGGGCCAGGCCGTCCAGCAGTTCCGTGCCGGGGGTGGTGATCACCAGCAGCCGGGCGGCGGCCAGCGCGCCGAAGACGGCGGCCATGACCACCAGCGCCGGCCCGAGGGCGTCCAGCGGGGACAGGGGGACCGGCCCGAACACCCCGGAGGCGAAGCGGGCCACGCCGGCGAAGGCCAGCAGGGGCCAGCCGCGGCGCCAGGGGGCCAGGAACTCTCCGGGCAGCCGGGCCAGCAGGTACAGGCCGAGGACCCCGGCGAGCACGGCGCCGACCACCACGGGCTGGCGCCAGGCCACCAGGACCACGGTCAGCACCAGCAGCACCGCGTACTTCACGCCCAGGGGTGCCCGGTGGACCGGGGAGGTGCCGGGCCGGTGGTCGAGCAGGTTCACCGTGCGCGCTCCTGGCGGCCGGCTCCGGGCCGGGTGCGGGCGGCACGTCGGTCGTGGACGTCCCGGCGGTACCAGGCCACCGCCCCGGGCCCGTCGTCGTCGTGGACGATGCGCCCGCCGGCCACGACCAGGCACCGGTCGGCCCGGGCGGCGAAGTCCAGGTCGTGGGTGGTGTAGACGAGCTGGCGGCACCGGCCGCTGCCGGGCAGGGAGAGCAGCAGGTCCTGGACCTCCAGGGTCCAGTCCAGGTCCAGCAGGGTGGTCGGCTCGTCGGCCACCAGCAGCGCGGGGTCCGTGGCCAGCACGGTGGCCAGGGCCAGGCGCTGGCGCTGGCCACCGGAGAGGTCGTAGATGCTGCGGTGGGCCAGCCCGGCCAGTCCGTGCTCGGCCAGGACCGCCTCGGCGGCGCGGCGCCGTTCGCCCCGGTGGCGGATGCTCCGGCGCAGGGAGAGCTCGACGTCCTCACCCGTCGTGGGCATGACCAGTTGCACCAGCGGGTCGGTGAACATGAACCCGGTGCGGGACCGTACCTCGTCGACCCGGGCGACGGTGTCCAGTCCGTGCACCGTGACGGTGCCCGCCGAGGGCTGGACCAGCCCGTTGAGCAGGCGGACCAGGGTCGACTTGCCCGATCCGTTGGCCCCGATCACCGCGGTGACCGGTTCGGCCAGGACCGTGTCCACCGGCCCGAGGATGCGCAGGGTCCCGGGGGCGGCCCCGGTTCCCTGCCCGGGGGCCGGGGCCGCGCCGGGCAGGTCGACGACCGCCCCGCGCAGCTCGATGACCGGGTCCGGCCCCGCGGTGGGCATCCGGCTCAGAACCGGCGCAGGGCCAGGGCCGGGAAGGCCCGGATGACGGTAACGGCCACCGCCGTGGCCAGCACGTTCTTGACCACGTCCCCGGGCCAGAACACCATGTCGGCCCCCAGCGCGGTGGCCAGGTCCAGGTCGAGGGCGAGCATCATCCCGGCGATGCCCATCGGGTGGATGAACACGAAGGAGGCCACCATCGCGCACAGCCACACCAGGGCCCACCAGCCGAAGCCCATCCGGCCCGCGCCCCGGGCGGCGGCGGTCTGGCCGCGGCGCAGCACCACCGTGGACAGCGCCCCGGCCAGGCCGGCCGCCAGCGGGAAGGCCAGCAGGTACCCGGCCGAGGGCCCGGCCAGCACGCCGATCCCGGCGTTGAACCCGGAGAACACCGGCAGCCCGGCCAGCCCCACCACGAGGTAGAGCAGCACCGACAGGAAGCCCAGGCGGGCCCCCAGGATCAGGCCGGTGAGCATCACCGCGAACGTCTGCAGGGTGATCGGCACCCCGAAACCGCCCACCGGGATCGGGGGCAGCATCGAGCACACCGCGATCAGCGCCGCGAACACCCCGGCCAGGGCCACCTGCGTGGGCACCGTCAATGACGTGCGCTGGGCGCTCTGGACTGCTTGGCTCATGGTTCAGCTCCTGTACGGACGGTACCGGCGTGGCTCGACGGTAGACTTGACGGGTTCCGCCCGCCTCGGCGGACAGTCTAGGCCGTCCAAGGAGATCCCCCCGTGCTTGCTGTCACAGACCTCGAACTCCGCGTGGGTGCGCGTCTGCTCATGGACGGGGTCACGTTCAAGGTCGATCGCGGGGACAAGGTCGGACTGGTGGGCCGCAACGGTGCCGGCAAGACCACCCTGACCAAGGTCCTGGCCGGTGGGGGACAGCCCACGGGCGGCCACGTCACGCGCCGCGGCTCGGTCGGCTACCTCCCCCAGGACCCCAAGGTCGAGGACATGGACCAGACGGCGCGGGACCGGATCCTCTCGGCGCGCTCGCTCGACCAGATCATCCGGCGCATGCGCCAGGCCGAGGACGACATGGCCAACCCGGACGATGCGATCCGCGAGAAGGCGATGCACCGGTACGGCCGGCTCGAGGCGGAGTTCACGACGTCGGGCGGATACGCCGCCGAGTCCGAGGCCGCCACGATCTGTGCCAACCTCGGCCTGCCGGACCGCATCCTCGACCAGCCCCTGCACACCCTCTCCGGCGGCCAGCGCCGCCGCGTGGAGCTGGCCCGGATCCTCTTCTCGGACGCGGACGTCCTGCTGCTGGACGAGCCGACCAACCACCTGGACCACGACTCGATCGTGTGGCTGCGGGAGTTCCTGAAGTCCTACCCGGGCGGTTTCATCGTCATCAGCCACGACGTGGACCTGATGGAGATGACCGTCAACAAGGTCCTCTACCTGGACGCCAACCGCCAGGTGATCGACCAGTACAACATGGGGTGGAAGAACTACCTGCTGCAGCGCGAGCAGGACCAGGCCCGGCGCAAGCGCGAGTTCTCGAACGCGGAGAAGAAGGCCAGCCACCTGATGGACCAGGCCAACAAGATGCGCGCCAAGGCGACCAAGGCGGTCGCCGCGCAGAACATGATCAAGCGCGCCGAGCGCATGATGCAGGGCCTGGAGGGGGAGCGGGCCGCGGACAAGGTCGCGGCGATCCGCTTCCCGGAACCGGCCAAGTGCGGCAAGACGCCGCTGACGGCGCAGGACCTGTCCAAGTCCTACGGCTCCCTGGAGATCTTCGCCGGGGTGGACCTGGCGATCGACCGCGGTTCTCGGGTGGTGATCCTCGGCTTCAACGGTGCCGGCAAGACGACGCTGCTGCGGATGCTGGCGGGCATCGACACACCGGACACGGGCGAGGTGATCGCCGGTCACGGCCTCAAGCTCGGCTACTACGCCCAGGAGCACGAGACGCTGGACACCGATCGCACCGTCCTGGAGAACATGAAGACCGCGGCCCCGGACCTGGCGGACACCGAGGTGCGCAACATCCTGGGCTCCTTCCTGTTCCAGGGCGACGACGTGGCCAAGCCGGCCGGCGTGCTCTCCGGCGGCGAGAAGACCCGCCTCGCCCTGGCCACCCTCGTGGCCTCCAGCGCGAACGTGCTGCTGCTGGACGAGCCGACGAACAACCTGGACCCGGCCTCACGCCAGGAGATCCTCAACGCCCTGCGGACCTACGAGGGTGCGGTCGTGCTGGTCACCCACGACGAGGGCGCGGTGGAGGCGCTCGACCCGGAGCGCGTGGTCCTGTTGCCGGACGGGGTGGAGGACCTCTGGAACAGCTCCTACCAGGACCTCATCACGCTGGCCTGACCGGCGGACCGGCCGGCGCGCCCTCAGCGTGCTCAGCGTGACTCGGCGGCGTCGAGGAGCGCGTCCTCGGCCTCCTCGTCGGTCGGCCGCCCGCCGCGGCGGCGGGCCGGCCTCGACTTCGGAGCCCGGTAGGCGGAGAGGTACCCGTCGTCCTCGGTCAGTCCCTGCTCGCGGTCGTCGCGGTCGTTGAGGGCCCGTTGCCGGGCCATGTAGCCCCAGACCACGAAGCTCATCAGCCCGAACATGAACCACTGCAGCGAGTAGGACAGGTGCGGTCCCTCGTCCAGCGGGGGCTTGGGCGGCTGTTGCATGCCCACCGCGGGGGCGGGGGTCTCGTCCGCCAGCTGACCGTAGGCGGTGTCGGCCACGGGGTAACCGACGCTGTCCGTGAAGGCGACCAGGTCGATCGAGGCGAGCTGGCCCTCGGGGGCGTCCCGGCCCAGGTCGGGCTCGCCCGGCTTGGCCCGGACCACGACCGTGACCTCGCCCGCGGGCGGGGAGGGGACGACGTCGGGCCGGCCGGGGGTGTCACCGATCGGCAGCCAGCCGCGGTTGACCACGATCACGTCCCCGGTGTCCGCGCGGAAGGGCACGAGGACCTCGTAGCCCGGCTTGCCGGCCAGCGGGCGGTTGCGCACGATCCGGGTGTCCTCCTCGAGGTACTCGCCCTCCATCTCCACGGGGGTCCACTGCTGGTGGGGCTGGAAGTCGGTGAACACCGTGGCGTTCGAGGCCAGCGGGACGGCCGGCTCGTCGTAGTTCTGCAGGACCTTGTTGATCTCGGCCACGGCCTCCATGCGCCGGTCCATCTGCCATTGGCCCAGCAGGGCGCAGGCGACGGCGAAGACGGCGCAGAAGGCCAGCCCGCCGAGCCACTGCGGGGAGATGAGGAAGCGGTAGTCGAGCCGGGCACGCTTCGGCGTCTGCGCCTCGGGTTCAGTCAAGCGGGAGCACGTCCTTCAGCAGTCCCCGGGACCGCAGGTAGTCGGCGAGCCAGTCCCGGTGCTCCGGGCAGGCCAGCCAGGTCTTGCGCCGCTCGGGCGCGTGGATGCGGGGGTTGTTCCATTCCAGGAGCCAGGCGGCGTCCTGCCGGCACCCCTTGCGGGAGCACTCCGCCCGGGCCGGTCCGCCGGACCCGTCCGGTCCCGAGGGCGGCGCGGTCGCCGGGCCGGGCGTGGCGGAGGCGGTGCCGTCCAGGGCACCCAGGAGGTCACGGTCGTTCATGCGGCGCGGTGGTCCCGATCGTTGCCCGGTTCCGGCAGGGGGCGCGGTTCCGGCTGGACGCGGGGCCCGGTCGGCCGGGCGCCCGCCGGCGGATCGTCCGTGGTGGTTCCCACCAGGGTCTCCGGCCCGGCGTCCAGCTGCAGCCGGTTCGTGAGTTCCTGGGCGCTGGCCCGGGGCACGGCGTCCAGCGCCTCGCCGTTGGAGACGGTGCCGGCATTGGCCAGGACCACCGCGATGTACGGCAGCACGATGGCCAGGACGAAGAAGACGATCTGCACCCAGCCGGTCGTGAAGAAGGCCAGCACGAAGCAGACGGTGCGGATCCCCATCTGCCACGCGTAGCGCACGAAGCGGGCGTCGCGGTCGACGTGGCCCGGTGCCGGTGCGCTGGTGATGCGCTGGACGTCCTCGGAGCGGTCTCGCCGGGGGTGCCCGGTCTGGCGACCGGTCTCGGCGTGACGGATGGACATGGGGCAGGCTCCTGAGCGGTGGGGAATCGGTGGCCGGCGTGTCCGGGCCTGTCGTCCATTGTCCCACTTTCCGCCCTAGAGTGGGGCACCGAAGAAGCAGGACCGACCCAGGAGGAACCATGGCCGAGGCAAGCACGCAGGATTCGACGGGCGGGCGCAGCGTCCTGGTCACCGGTGGCAACCGGGGCATCGGCCTGGCCATCGCGCAGGCCTTCCGGGACAACGGGGACCGGGTGGCCGTCACCTCGCGGTCCGGGCAGGCCCCGGACGGGCTGTTCGCGGTGCAGGCCGACGTCACGGACGCCGACTCGGTGGACCGGGCCTTCTCCGAGGTCGAGGCGGCCCACGGCCCGGTCGAGGTGCTCGTGGCCAACGCGGGGATCACCCAGGACCAGTTGCTGCTGCGGATGAGCGAGGAGGACTTCACCTCGGTCATCGACACCAACCTCACCGGTGCCTTCCGGGTGCTCAAGCGCGCCTCCAAGGGCATGATTCGCAAGAAGAAGGGCCGCGTGGTGCTGATCTCCTCGGTCGTCGGCCTGATGGGCTCGCCGGGACAGATCAACTACGCCTCCTCCAAGGCCGGCCTGGTCGGCATGGCCCGCTCACTCACCCGCGAACTCGGTTCCCGGAACATCACGGCCAACGTGGTGGCCCCCGGGTACATCGACACCGAGATGACCCAGGCCCTGGGCGAGGACCTGCAGAAGCAGTACAAGACGCAGATCCCCGCCGGCCGTTTCGCCGAGCCGTCCGAGGTTGCCGGCGTGGTGCGGTGGCTCGCCTCCGACGAGGCCTCCTACATCTCCGGTGCCGTCATCCCCGTGGACGGCGGCCTGGGGATGGGACACTGATCCGCATGACTTCCGAGAACACGGGTGCCGAGGGCACCCAGAGCACCCAGACCACCCAGGACCTCGCCGGCAAGGGCGCCATCGTCACCGGCTCCAGCCGTGGTGTGGGCGCCGACACCGCGCGACTGCTCGCCGCCCGGGGGGCCGGCGTCGTGGTCAACTACCGGCAGAAGGCGCCCCGGGCGAACAAGGTGGTGGCCTCGATCGAGGAGGCCGGCGGCCGCGCCGTCGCCGTGGGCGCGGACATCACCACCGCCGAGGGCCGCCAGGCCATGGTGGACGCCGCCCTCTCGGCCTTCGGCTCCCTGGACATCCTGGTGCTCAACGCCTCCGGGGGGATGGAGTCCTCCATGGGCGAGGACTACGCGAACGTGCTGAACCGCGACGCCCAGGTCGCCATGCTCGAGGCCGCCGCCGAGGTCATGCCCTCCGGCTCGCAGGTGGTCTTCGTCACCAGCCACCAGGCGCACTTCATCGACGCGGTCCCCACCATGGACGCCTATGTGCCGGTGGCCCGTTCCAAGCGTGCCGGCGAGACCGCCCTGCGGGAGCGCATCCCCGCGCTGCGCGAGAAGGGCATCACCCTCGTGGTGGTGTCCGGGGACATGATCGAGGGAACCATCACGGCCACGATGCTCAACCGGGCCGAGCCCGGGGCCATCGAGGCCCGGCGCGAGGCGGCCGGGAAGCTGTACTCGGTCGAGGAGTTCGCCGCCGAGGTGGCCTCCCTCGTGGGCCGGGACCTGCCGGCCGGACACACCGAGTACGTGGGCGGGGCCCAGGACTTTCTCGAGGCCGCCGGCGGCGATCCCGACCACCGCTGACGCGGGGCCCTCAGAGGCCGGCGAGCACCCGGACGACGTCCAGCGACGGCACGTCCAGCTCGACATCGGCGTGCGGGCGCAGGGCGGGCTTGGCGCAGAACGCCACGGCCAGCCCTGCGGCCTGCAGCATGTCGATGTCGTTCGCGCCGTCGCCCACGGCGATCACCCCGGCAGGGTCCACCCCGGCCTCCGCGGACCACGCGCGCAGCATCCGCGCCTTGACGGCACTGTCCACGACGGCCCCGGTCACGCGCCCGGTCAGCCGGCCGTCCACGATCTCCAGGTCGTTGGCCCGGTAGCGGGTCAGCCCGAGGTCGGCGGCCAGCGGCGCCAGCACCTGGGTGAAGCCGCCCGAGACCGCGCACACCTCCCAGCCGGCGTCGCGGAACGCGGTGATCACCTCGCGGGCCCCGTCCTGCGGCTCGACGGCGGCCGCCACCTTCGCGATGACGTCCTCCTCCAGCCCGGCCAGGGCCTGCACCCGCTGGTGCAACGACTGGGCGAAGTCCACCTCACCCCGCATGGCGGCCTCCGTGACCTCCGTGACCTCCGCCTCGCGCCCGGCATACGCGGCCAGCAGCTCGATGACCTCCTGGCGGATCAGCGTGGAGTCCACGTCCATCACCAGCATCCTGGGCGTGGCCGTGACGGCCTCCGCGGGCACCACCGCCACGGCCGCGCCGTGGGGCAGCAGGGCCGGATCCGGCCGGCCGGCCGGCTCCCCGGCGGGGACGTCCCAGCGCCAGCCGTGGAAGCCGACGCCGGAGACCGGTTCCGCGTGGGCGGGCACCCCGACCGGCGCGTCATCGCGGCCCGGCCCACCGGCGGCGGGACCGGCCTCCCCGGGGAGGTAGACGAGGACCCGGTCGGTCGCGGCCCCGGGCCGGGAGGCCGGGGTGAGTCCGTCGTCGTCGGTGACTGCTGCGGTGAAGGATGCAATGGGCGCCATGCCGTGGCCTTTCGTGCTGGGAAGGGTCCTCCTAGCCTAGTGTTTGAGGCATGACCAACCCTTCTGACGGACTCCAGCGCGCCAGTCATGCCCCTTCGACCCTCGTCCCCTCGGGCGAGGCAGTGGTGGAGATGGCGGCGGTGGGGGTCCGCAGGGGCACCAAGGAACTGCTGCAGGACATCCACTGGCAGGTGCGTGAGGGCGAGCGGTGGATCATCATGGGTCCCAACGGGGCCGGCAAGTCCACCCTGATGCAGGTGGCCTCCACGCGCATGCACCCCACGACCGGCATGGTGGGGATCCTGGACGAGGTCCTCGGCGCCGTCGACGTCTTCGAGCTGCGCCCGCGCATCGGGCTGTCCTCCGCGACGTTGGCCCAGCAGCTCCCGGGCCAGGAGACCGTGCTGGATGCCGTGGTGACGGCGTCCTGGGGCGTGATGGGCCGCTGGAACGAGGACTACGACGCGCAGGACGAGGAACGGGCCCGGCGCCTGATCTGGCAGTGGGGACTCAGCGGTTATGAGGACCGGCGCTTCGGCACCCTGTCCGAGGGCGAGCGCAAGCGCGTCCTCGTGGCCCGGTCGCTCATGACCGACCCGGAACTGCTGCTGCTCGACGAGCCCGCGGCCGGCCTGGACCTGGCCGGCCGGGAGACCCTCGTGCGGGCCCTGACCCGCCTGGCCGCCGATCCGGCCGCGCCCACCCTGGTCCTGGTCACCCACCACGTGGAGGAGATCCCGCCGGGCTTCACCCACGCGCTGCTGATGCGCCAGGGCCGCGTGGTCGCCGCCGGTCCGCTGGAGCAGACCCTCATCGAGGACAACCTCTCCGCCGCCTTCGGCCTGCCCCTCAAGGTCACTCGCGACGAGGGCCGTTACACGGCCGTCGCCCGCTGACCGGCGCACCCGTCGCACCGGAGGGGTACTGCGTGGAATTCCTGGGCCTCGAGCTCTGGCAGGTGGCCGTCATCCTGCTGGCCGGATTCTGGGCCGGCACCATCAACACCCTCGTCGGGTCCGGCACCCTGGTGACCTTCCCGGTGCTGGTCGCCATGGGATTCCCCCCGGTGACCGCCCAGATCTCCAACGCCATGGGCCTGGTGGCCGCGGGCGTGTCCGGGGTGTTCGGCTGGCGGCGTGAGCTGGCCCAGTCGCGCGCGGTGCTGCCGGCGCTGACGACCGCCTCGCTGACCGGGGGGCTGGTCGGCGCGTTCCTGCTCATGGTGCTGCCGGAGGAGGTCTTCGGGGTCGCGGCACCGATCCTGATCGTGGTGGCCCTGGGCTTCGTGGTGTTCCAGCCGCGGATGTCCGCGTGGGTGCGCCGCCGGAAGGCGCGCCAGGCCGAAACGGACGGCCAGGAGGGGACGCCGGAGGCCGCGACGGCCCCGGGGCCGGGGGCCGTGACCCGCGTCGGCGCGGAGGACCCGGGCGTCCCGACGGGACCGGTGACCCCGCTGCTGTGGCTGCTGACCTTCGGCGCGGGTGTCTACGGGGGGTACTTCGTGGCGGCGCAGGGCGTGTTGCTTCTGGGCATCCTCGGGGTGTTCATGGGCGGGGCCCTCGTCCACGCCAATGCCGCGAAGACCTACCTGTCCCTCATGGTCAACCTCATCGCCGCCACGTCCTACCTGCTCTTCGCCTTCGACCGCATCGACTGGCGGGCCGTGCTGCTCATCGCGGTCTCCTCCATGCTCGGTGCCAGCCTGGGCGCCCGGATCGGCCGGCGGATCAGGCCGTTCTGGCTGCGGGTGGTCATCGTCGTCGTGGGCCTGGCCGGCCTGGCGAACATGGTCTGGCGGCTGGTCGCCGGTGGGTGAGGCAGTGGGCCGGCCCGGGGGCCAGCCGGGGAGTCAGTCGGGGAGTCAGCCGGTGGAGCTGACCGACGTCTCCGATCCGCGGGTGGAGGTCTACGCCCGGCTCACCGACGCCGCCCTGCGCCGACGGCAGGACACCGTCCACGGCATCTACCTGGCCGAGTCCTCGCAGGTGGTACGCCGCGCACTGGCGGCCGGGCACACTCCCCGGTCGTTCTTCCTCACCCACCGGTACCTGGAGTCGATGGCCGACGTGTTCGCCGCGCATCCCCGGGTTCCCGTGTACACCGGCACGGACGAGGTCCTGGAACGCATCACCGGTTTCCACCTGCACCGCGGTGCGCTGGCCGCCATGGACCGGCCGGCGCCGCGCACCGTGGACGAGGTCCTGGCCGGGGCGCGGCGGGTCGCGATCCTGGAGAACGTCTCCGACCACACCAACCTCGGCGCGATCTTCCGCTCGGCGGCGGGGCTGGGGGTGGACGCCGTCCTGGTCAGTCCCGAGTCCGCCGACCCGCTCTACCGGCGCAGCATCCGCGTGTCGATGGGTACCGTGTTCGCCGTGCCGTGGGCCCGGATCGGGGAGGCCGACGGCCGGGGCCGGTCGGCCTGGCCCGCCGAGCTGGACCGGTTGCGGGGCGAGGGGTTCACGGTGGCCGCCCTCGAGCTCAGCGAGGAGGCCATCCCCGTGGACGCCCCGGAGCTGCGCGGACACGACCGGCTGGCCCTGGTCCTGGGCGCCGAGGGCCCGGGGGTCACCCCGGCGACGCTCGCGGCCTGTGACCTGCACGTGGCGATCCCCATGTCCGCCGGGGTGGCCTCCCTCAACGTGGCCGCCGCGTCGGCCGTCGCCTTCTGGGAGTTGCGTTCCCGCGCCTGAGGGCCGATGCGCTATAGTTGATCCTCGGCCGTGCCGCGGCCGACCCCCCAACGTTCCTGAAAAGCTGCTGGCAAAATCCAGTGGCGCATGCGAAGGATTCCCCATGAAGACTGACATCCACCCCGATTACCAGCTGGTGATCTTCAACGACCTGGCCTCCGGCGAGAAGGTCCTCACCCGCACCACCACCTCCTCGGACAAGACGATGGAGTGGGAGGACGGCAACACCTACCCGGTGATCGACGTCGAGATCTCGGCCGCGTCCCACCCGTTCTACACCGGCAAGCAGCGGATCATGGACACCGCCGGCCGCGTCGAGCGCTTCAACGCCCGCTTCAAGGGCTTCGGCGGCAAGAAGTAGTCTTCCGCCTCCACGACATCCCGGAACCGGGGTCGAGCCGGCCGTCCTCCCTCGGGAGGCGGCCAGGACTCGGCCCCGGTTCCTGTCTGTCTACCCGACTGCCCTCGTCCTGCGGCGGTCAGACGTCCAGGACGGGGAAGTAGCCGGTGCCTTGGTAGTCGTCCTCGTCGCTGGGGGAGCGACGGGCATCGTCCGTGCGCGAGCTGTCCCGCACGGCCAGCACGCAGCCGGCGGTCGACATGAAGAGCATGATGATCCCCAGCGGATTGCTCAGCGCGGCGGCCACGCCTTCGGCCTGAGGTCCCACCAGGGCGCCGAGCACGGAGGAGGCGCCCTCCCCGGTGTCCGGCAGCGTGAAGCCCAGCCCGAGGCCGCAGGCCCAGGCGATCAGCAGCAGCCCCAGGGACCGGGCGGAGGGCTGGCGTCCCGCGCGGCGGCGGGGCACCGCGAGGGCGGTCACCGAGAGCAGGAACAGGACCGGCGCGAGCGTCAGCGCATAGACCGCCGTGAGGTCCCCGGCGCTGTCCGTCAGGAACCGGCCACCGGCCATCCAGAGGGGCACCGCCACGGCCAGGATCCAGCCGGCCCTCGTCGTCCACCGGCGAAGGGCACCCGCGTCGTTCGTCATGCCCCGAGCCTACCCAGCCCCTCTCACGTCCACACTTCGGAGGATCCCCGGCGGTGCGAACCCAGCAGGTGGGTGTCGATGATCCCGATGGCCTCCATGAGGGCGAACATCGTGGTCGGTCCCACGAACCGGAAACCCCGCGCCCGCAGCGCTTTCGACAGGGCCGTGGACTCGGGGGACGTGCTCGGGACCTCCGCCGGGGTCTGCGGCCGGGGGGTCTGTTCCGGCTGGAACGACCAGACGAACTCGGCGAGCCCGCCGTCCGGCCGCAGCCGGAGGGTGGCCCGGGCATTGCCGATCGTCGCCAGAATCTTGGCCCGGTTGCGGATGATCCCCGCATCGGCCAGGAGCCGGTCCACCTCGGTCTCCCCGAAGCAGGCGACCTGTTCCGGGTCGAAGTCCGCGAAGGCCCGCCGGAACGCGGGCCGCTTGGCCAGCACGGTCCGCCAGGAGAGCCCGGACTGGAAGGCCTCCAGGGACAGTCGCTCGAACACGCCGTGCTCGTCCCTGACGGGCAGGCCCCACTCCGTGTCGTAGTACTCGCGCAGCAGGGGATCGGTGGCGGCCCACGGCGGGCGGGCGAGGCCGTCCTCCCCGACGACGAGGGCGTCCGGCAGCGGCTCGCTCACGCGGCGACCGCCCGGTTCTCGAGGCCCAGCAGCGTCTCCTTGGCCTCGAGCCCGCCCAGGTAACCCCCCAGCCCGCCGTCCGAGCGCAGCACCCGGTGGCAGGGGACGACGACCGGCAGCGGGTTGGTGGCGCAGGCGGTGCCCACGGCCCGGACGGCACCGGGTCGGTCGAGGAGCTCGGCGACCTGACGGTAGGACATGGTCCGCCCGTAGCCGATCTCCGGCAGGCGCTGCTGCACGGCCCGCCGGAAACCGTGGGACAGGGCGAAGTCCAGGGGCACCCCGAACTGCCGCCTGCGGCCGGCGAAGTACTCCTCCAGTTCGGCCGCGGCCGCGTCCAGCTTCCAGGGAGCGTGCAGGATGCGGGGCCCGAGCCGCTGGGCCAGCCCGGACAGGACCTCATCGAAGCCCTCCCGCTCGAAGGCGACCCGGACCAGTCCCCGCTCGGTGGCGGCCAGCAGGAGCCGGCCCACGGGGCTCTCGAGGATCCGGTAGGCGACCTCCAGCAGGGCCTCGTCCTCCGCCCGGTGGGCCAGCCTCTCGGCCAGTCCGGCCAGCTCGGCCTCGGACACCGAGAAAGCCGGCAGGCTCCCGGGGCCCAGGGGTGATGGTGTCGTCATGACGTGGTCCTCATCGTGTCTCGTTTCGTCTCGTCTCGTCGTGTCTCGTCTGACCGCTCAACCGTCATAGCGGTCCCGAAGGGTCCTGAGCCCGTCGGCCGCCGCCCGGCGGACGGCCTCGGGGGTGCTGCCGATCAGCTCGGCCGTCTCGGTGTGCCTCAGGCCTCCGAGGTAGTGGTACGCGATGGCCAGTCGCTGACGTTCGGGCAGCGCGGCGACGGCCGTCCACACGGCCGCGTGCCCGTCCGCGTCACTCGCCGGTGCCACCACGGTGTCCGGCAGTTGCTCCACCGGCACGGGCTGCCGTTGCCGGGCGCGCAGCACGTCGACCGCCTTCCGGCCGGCGACCCGCACCAGCCAGGCCTCCAGGTTCGCCACGGCCTCCAGGTCCGGCCAGGACCGCAGGGCCGCGAGGAAGGTCTCCTGCCAGGCGTCGTCCGCGTCCGGACCCGGTCCCAGCACGGCGCGGCAGACCCGCAGCACGGTGGCACCGTGCGTGCGGACGGCCAGGTCGAAGGGCGGCATCATCGTCATCACACCGTAGTCGTCGCCGGGAGGGAAAACGTGAGGTCCGGCCCCCGGCCAGGGGTTCATGGTGGCCAGGGGTTCATAGTATGGAGGGATGAGCGATCACCATGGTGAATTCAAGGTGCCCGGCGGCAAGCTGGTCATCGCCGACCTCACCGTCTCGGACGGTTCCGCCCCCGGGGCGGGGACCATCACGAGCGCGAGCATCAACGGTGACTTCTTCCTGGAGCCGGACGAGGCCCTGGAGCACATCAACCGGTCGCTGGTCGGCCTGTCCCAGGAGGCACCCCACGGGACCATCGCGGAGGCGGTGGACGCCGCCGTCGGGCCCGGGACGGTCATGTTCGGCTTCGACGCGCACGCCGTGGCCACCGCGGTGCGCCGGGCCCTGGGCCACGCCACCACCTGGGAGGACCACGAGTGGGAGGTCCTGGCCCCCCAGCCCCTGCCCATCACCACCCAGGTCGCTCTGGACCAGGTCCTCACGGAGGACGTGTCCGCCGGACGGCGCCGGCCCGCACTGCGGCTGTGGCAGTGGACGGAGCCGGCCGTGGTCATCGGGTCCTTCCAGTCCCTGGCCAACGAGGTGGACCCGGACGGGGTCCACCGGCACGGCATCTCCGTGGTGCGCCGCATCTCCGGGGGCGGGGCCATGTTCATGGAGGCCGACAACTGTGTCACCTACTCGCTGTACCTGCCGCAGTCCCTCGTGGACGGGATGAGCTTCGCCGACTCCTACCCCTTCCTGGACGCGTGGGTGATGGAGGCACTGCGCCGCACGGGCGTGGAGGCGTTCTATCAGCCGCTCAACGACATCGCCACGCCGCAGGGCAAGATCGGCGGCGCCGCCCAGAAGCGGTTGTCCGGCGGGGGCCTGCTGCACCACGTCACCATGAGCTACGACATCGACGCGGAGAAGATGACCGACGTGCTGCGCATCGGCCAGGAGAAGCTCCGGGACAAGGGCATCCGCTCGGCGAAGAAGCGCGTCGACCCGCTGCGCCGGCAGACCGGGCTGACCCGGTCCGAGATCTGGGAGGTCATGATGGACACCTTCGCCGAGCGCCACGGTGCCCTCCGCAGCACCCTGACCGAGGACGAGATCAGCCGCGCCGAACAGCTCGCCGCCGGCAAGTTCGCCACCCCGGAGTGGACCGCGCGGGTCCCCTGACGCCGGACCCGGTCACCGCCCGGCGGCCTGGACCCGCAGGGAACGGACCAGGTCGTCCGTCCGCTCGACGACGATCCGCCGCAGCGCCCTCGGCGCCTCTGGGTGCTCCGCCAGCCACGCGCGCGCCGCCGCGACCACGGGGTGGGCGTCCTGGGCGTCGGGACCCCCGGGCAGTGCGTCCTGGGCCGCGGGGAAGAGCCCCCCGATGGTGCGCGAGGCCAGCCCGTTGGACCGGCCGGTCCAGATGCCCGTCAGCTCGGGCCAGTACCGGGGGGTGAACGGCGCGGCGAGGTCCGGGCGGGACGCGGTGAATCCCGCGGCGACGGCTGACAGGTGATCGTTGGAGAGCACGCGGCCGTCGGCCGTCCGCCCCGTGATGACCGCGGTCCAGGCCTGCTCGCGCACCCGCGCCTCCGGCACGGCGGCCGAGGCCGTCCGGTGCCACACGGCCGTCTGCGCGGTCACCTCCGCGGCCAGCGCCCGGTCCAGGCGGTCCTGGTCCGCCCGGCCCAGCGCCGCCAGGGCCTGCAGGGCCGCCCAGCGCATCTCGGCGTCCACCTCCAGTCCGGGCGCGACGGCGGCGCGCCCGCCCTCCGCCGTGCCGTCACCGGCAGGGCGCGCACCCCCGGGCCAGCCGGCCAGCACCGATTCCAGGACCGTGACGACACCGCGCACGGCATCGTGGTCCGCGTCCTCGGCGTCGCCGGCGTCGCCGGCATCGGCCGCACCGCGCGCGAGCAGGGCGAAAACCCGCATCGCGGCCCGCTGGCGGTCGCTGCCCGCCACAACGCTCCCGGACCCGCTCAGCGCCTCGCGCAGGGCGGCCCCGAACCGCACCCGCAGCCCCGTCCTCACGCCGGCCGGGGCGTAGCGGCGAATGGCCGTCTCCGCCTGCCCGAGGACCTGGGAGTACAGGCCGACGTCCTCGAGGTGACCGGAGAGCCGGCAGCAGGCCCCCACGAAGTCCGCGGCCGGCAGCAGCCCGTCGCGCGTCATGTTCCACAGCGCCGCCCACACGGTCGCCGCGGCGAGGCTGTCCGTCACCGGGTGCTCGAGCACCGCCGCCACGGAGGCCGGGTCCAGCCGGATCTTCGCGTAGGTGAGGTCCTCGTCGTTGGGCAGCACCAGCCGCACGGCCCCGGCACCCTCGCCGCCGGCTGCCTCGTGACCCGCCGCGCCCCCGGCCGCGATGTGCGCCCCGGTGGCACCGGAGGCCACCTCCACGTCGGTGACGGCCGTGCGCACCAGCCGGCCGCCGTCGTCGGGGGCATAGCGACCCACCCTGAGCACGTGTGGGCGCAGGACCTGCCGCCCCGTGGCCGGGTCCGTGCCGCGCTGGCACAGCACCGGGGTCTCCCCGTCCCGGACCCACAGCTCCGGGACGCCCGCGGTCTGCAGCCACTGCACCGGCCAGTCGGCGAGGTCCCGGCCGGAGACCTCCTCGAGCACCGCCAGGAAGTCCTGCAGCGCCGCGTTGCCCCAGGCGTGCCGGGCGAAGTACTCCCGGGAGGCCGCCATGAACGCCTCTCGCCCCACGAACGCCACCAGCTGCTTGAGCACCGAGGCGCCCTTGGCGTAGGTGATGCCGTCGAAGTTCTGCCGGGCGGCCTCGAGGTCGGCGATGTCCGCGACGATCGGGTGGGTGGTGGGGTACTGGTCCTGGACGTAGGCCCACCCCTTGCGCCGGTGCGCGAAGGTGGTCCACGCGTCCGTGAACTCCGTGGCCTCGGCCACGGCCAGCGTCCCCATGTAGTCCGCGAACGACTCCTTCAGCCACAGGTCGTCCCACCACCTCATGGTGACCAGGTCACCGAACCACATGTGGGCCATCTCGTGCATGATCGTGGTGGCCCGGCCCTCGTACTGGGCCCGTGTGGCGCGTGAGCTGAACACGTAGTCCTCGGTGAGGGTGACCAGCCCCGGGTTCTCCATCGCCCCGAGGTTGTACTCCGGGACGAAGGCCTGGCCGTACCTCCCCCAGGGGTAGGGCACCCGGAACAGGTCGTGGAAGTGGTCCAGGCCGGCCCGCGTGGTGTCGAAGACCCGTTCCGCGTCCATCGCCCCGGCCATCGAGCGCCGGCAGTACAGGCTCAGCGGCACCACGGGCGCCCCGGACCCCGGGTGGCCGTCCCAGCGGTCCTCCCAGACCGCATACGGTCCCGCCAGCAGCGTGGTGATGTACGTGGACATCGGCGGTGTGGGGGAGAAGTCCACCGTCACCAGGCCCTCGCCCGCGTCCCGACGCGCGGCCTCGGGCTGGTTCGAGGCCAGCACCCAGTCCGCCGGCCCCGTCAGGTGGAACGTGAACCGTCCCTTCAGGTCCGGTTGCTCGAACGTGGCGAACACCCGGCGGGCGTCCGCCGGCTCGTACTGGGTGTACAGGTAGGTCCGGCCGTCCGAGGGGTCCACGAAGCGGTGCAGGCCCTCACCCGAGGTGGAATAGAGCGCCGTGCCCACCACGGTCACCTCGTTGCTCCCGGCCAGGTCCGGCAGCAGGATGCGGGACCCGCCACAGACCTGCGCGGTGTCCAGGCAGCGGCCGTTGAGCACCACGGACTCGACCCCGTCATGGATGAAGTCCAGGAAGGTGGACGACCCCGGGTCCGCGCAGGAGAAGGTCAGGGAAGTCCTCGTGCGGAAGCCGGTGGCCTGCGCATCCAGTGCGGTGCCGAGGTCCACGTGCACGTCATAGTCGTGGACGGTGACCAGCGCCGAGCGCTCGCGGGCCCCCTCGCGGGTGAGGTTCGTGCGGTCCAGGAAGGCCGGTTCGGCTGTGGGCGTGGTCACCATGAAGGTATTCAACCACTGTTTCAGGTTTTCCGCCGTGGACCGGCACCCGCGCGAAATGTCCCGTTGCGGTGCCGGGCCGTGGAATGCTGGTGGACATGTCAGACCTGTTTGCCGCATACGCCGAGGCGCTGGAGCGCGGCGACGCGTGGGACGAGATGTTCGCCCCGGGATTCACGCTGCGCCAGGACTACCGTCCCGTGCAGCGTGCCCTGGACGAGCTCTCCCTCGACGACGTCACCGCCCGGGCGGACTCGATGGCCCGGACCTTCCTGGACCGCGGCGTCACCTTCGACTACGCGGGCGAGGAGCGGGCCTGGCCCCTGGACATCGTCCCCCGCGTCATCCCCGCGGACGACTGGGAGGTCCTGGAGCGGGGCGTGGCCCAGCGTGTGCGGGTGCTGGAGGCCTTCCTGGACGACGTCTACTCCACGATGTCGGTGGTGCGGGACGGGGTGGTGCCCCGGTCGCTGATCACCACCAGCGCCCACTTCCACCGCGCCGTCCACGGCTTCCGCCCCGCCGGCGGAGTGCGCGTGCACGTCTCCGGCATCGACGTGGTGCGCGACGCCGAGGGGACCTTCCGCGTCCTCGAGGACAACGTCCGGGTGCCCTCGGGCGTCTCCTACGTGCTGGAGAACCGGCGGGCGATGTCCAAGGGCCTGCCCGAGGCCATCGGGTCCGTCAATGTCCGTCCCGTCGAGGAGTATCCCCGTCGCCTGCTGGCCGCGCTGCGCACGTCGGCGCCGTCGGAGATCGAGGACCCGGTCGTCGTGGTGCTCACCCCGGGGGTCTACAACTCCGCCTACTTCGAGCACACCCTGCTGGCCGGGATGATGGGCGTGGAACTGGTCGAGGGGCGTGACCTGGTCACCCGGGCCAACAAGGTCTACATGCGAACCACCGACGGCGAGCGGCGCGTGGACGTGATCTACAAGCGGATCGACGACGACTTCCTGGACCCCCTGCACTTCCGTTCCGACTCCGTCCTCGGGGTCCCGGGGATCGTCAACGCCGCCCGGGCCGGCAACGTCACCATCGCCAACGCGGTGGGCAACGGCGTGGCCGACGACAAGCTCGTCTACACCTACATGCCGGACCTGACCCGCTACTACCTGGGCGAGGATCCCATCGTCCCCAACGTGGACACGTTCCGGCTCGAGGAGCCCGAGGCCCGCGAGGAGGTCATGGACCGCCTGGACGAGCTCGTGGTCAAGCCGGTCGACGGGTCCGGTGGCAAGGGCCTCGTCATCGGGCCTGACGCCTCACCGGCCGAGCTCGAGGAATTGCGCCGCAAGGTCCTCGCCGAACCCCGGGGCTGGATCGCCCAGCCGGTGCTGCAGCTGTCCACGGTGCCGACCCTGGCCGGGGGCCGCTTCGCCCCCCGGCACGTGGACCTGCGGCCGTTCGCCATCAACGACGGGCACGACGTCTGGGTCCTGCCCGGCGGGCTGACCCGCGTGGCGTTGAAGGAGGGGTCGCTGATCGTGAACTCCTCCCAGGGCGGCGGGTCCAAGGACACCTGGGTGATGGCCCGCACCGGCGCGGAGGCGCGCCCCGCGGCCCACCGGGAACCCGAGCCACAGGTGCACGTGGTCGGGGACGACTGGCCCGAGGGGCAGTCGCAGAGTCCCCTGGACGAGATCGGACTGCTGCCCGAGCAGCAGCAACAACAGGGAGGGGCATCATGCTGAGCCGCATCGCCGAGTCGCTGTTCTGGATCGGCCGCTACGTGGAGCGCGCCGACGGCACCGCCCGCATCCTCGACGTGCACCTGGAACGGCTCAACGGGGCGAGCGCCCAGGAACAGGAGACCGTCACCCGGGAGCTGCTGACCATCATGGGCGTCCCGCAGCCGGAGGAGTACACGCTGGGCTCCCTGCTCAACACGCTGGCCTACACCCGGACCAGCACGCACTCCGTCGCCGGTTCCCTGGGCGCGGCCCGGGAGAACGCCCGGCGGGCGCGCGAGACCGTCTCGTCCTCCCTCTGGGAGGCGCTCAACACCACGTGGTACGGCCTCGGCCAGCACCGCCGGGACATGGTCGGCACCTATCGGTTCTGCCATTGGGTGCTGGAGCGCACCGCCATGATCCGCGGTCTCGCCGACTCCACCATGAGCCATGACGAGGCCTGGCTGTTCCTGGAACTGGGCCGCTCGCTGGAGCGGGCCGACATGACCGCCCGCATGCTCGCCACCCGCGAGTCCGAGGCCCTCGGCCTGTCCTGGGTCAACATGCTGCGGTGCGCCGGGGCCTATGAGTCCTTCCTGCGCACCCAGCGGGCCACCGTGGGCGAGGAGCACGCCGGTGAGTTCCTGCTGCTGGACCGGCTCTTCCCGCGCTCCGTGCTGCGCGCGCTGCAGGACGCCGAGGAGTGCCTGATGGCCCTGGACCCGTCCTACCAGCGCGTAGGCTTCATGGATGACGCTCGGCGGATCGTGGGGGAGATGCGTTCCACGCTGGAGTACTCGACCCCGGACCAGCTGGCCGCCTCGCTGCCGATCTTCCTGCACCAGGTCCAGCTCTCCTGCGCCCGGGCCTCCGAAGCCATCACCAACAAGTACTTTTCCCGGGGTCAGGAACTGTCCTGGGTGGGAGAGGTCTCATGAGCCGCCTGCACATCACGCACCGGACCAACTACGCGTACAACAGCCCGGCTACGACCTCGTACAACGAGGCCCGGATGACCCCGGTGACGGACGCCCAGCAGATCACCCTGGAGTCCTCGATCACCATCACGCCCCGGCAGGCGGTGGCCACCACCTACCGCGACTACTGGGGCACCCGGGTGACCTCGTTCGACGTCCACGTCCCCCACGACACCCTCGAGGTCCTCGCCTCCGCCACGGTGGAGGTCCACCGCGCCGATCCGCTCGTGCCGGACGACGACCTGGCGGACTGGGACCGGATGGAGTCGACGGAGACGGTGCACGAGTTCTCCGACTTCCTGCCGCAGACCCGGCTGTCCGATCCGGGCGACGACGCGCGCGAGCGGGCCCGCGCCCTGCGCGCCCCGCGGCCGCACCAGAGCGCCCGCAACGTGCTGGAATGGCTCGACGAGGCCATGTCCTACCAGCCGGGCGTCACCGCCGTGACCTCCGGGGCCGAGGATGCCCTGGCCACCGGCAAGGGCGTGTGCCAGGACCTGGCGCACATCGGGATCGGCATGATGCGCGCCCTCGGCATCCCCGCGCGCTACGTCTCGGGGTACATCCACCCGAAGCCCTCGGTGCCGCTGGGCACCGAGGTGGCCGGACAGTCCCATGCCTGGCTGGAATGGTGGGACGGCGCCTGGCACACGTGGGACCCGACCAACACCAAGCCGGCCGGCGACCTCCACGTGCTCGTGGGCCGCGGCCGCGACTACCGCGACGTGACCCCGCTGAAGGGGATCGTGTCCGGGGGACAGGGCTCCCGCCTCTCCGTCGAGGTGCTCATGCGCCAGGTGGCCTGATCCCGCACCAGAACAACCCTGATTCCTTGTGTCAGTGACTACAAGGGATCAGGGTTGTTCTGGTCTGGAGCTGATCAGGTCAGGGGCGGCACGAACTGGCCCTTCGCCAGCACGGTCAGGCCGGAGTCGGTCACCGTGAAACCGCGGGACTCGTCCTCCGCGCGGTCGAACCCGATCTGCACGCCCTCGGGCACGACGATGTTCTTGTCCAGGATGGCGTTGCGGATCTTGGCGCCCTTGCCGACCACCACGCCGTCCAGCAGGACGGACTGCTCCACCCACGCCTCGTTGTTGACCCGCACGTCCGTGGAGAGCACCGACTGGGCCACGGTGCCGCCGGACACGACGACGCCCTGGGAGAGCATGGAGTCCACCGCGGTGCCGGGCCGCTTGGTGGCGGACCGCACCAGCTTGGCGGGCGGGGACACCGACTGGCTGGTGAAGATCGGCCAGTCGCTGTTGTACAGGTTGAAGTCGGGCCACGGCTTCACGAGGTCCATGTGCGAGTCGTAGTACGCGTCCAGGGTGCCGACGTCCCGCCAGTAGTGGGATCCTCCCGATTCCCCGGGCACCTGGTTCGACGTGAAGTCGTAGACCCCGCAGTCGTTCTGCCCGACGAACCACGGCACGATGTCACCGCCCATGTCGTGGTCCGTGTCCTCCATCTTCGCGTCCTCGTTGATGGCGTTCACGAGCGCGTCGGCCGTGAAGACGTAGTTGCCCATGGAGGCCAGGAACTGGGTGGGATCGTCCGCGAGGCCCTGCGTCGTGGGGGGCTTCTCCACGAAGCGCTCGATCATCGTCGGATCCTCCGGACGGGTCTCGATCACGCCGAAGGACGAGGACAGCTCCAGGGGCTGGCGCACCGCGGCCACCGTGGCCGAGGCGCCGGAGGCGATGTGCTGGTCCACCATCTGCTGGAAGTCCATCCGGTAGACGTGGTCGGCGCCGATGACGACGACGATGTCCGGACGGGCGTCATGGATGAGGTTCATCGACTGGTAGATGGCGTTGGCGCTGCCCAGGAACCAGTCCTTGCCGCGACGCTGCTGGGCGGGGACGGACGCGATGTAGTTCTGCAGGAGGGTGGAGAGGCGCCAGGTCTCGGAGATGTGCCGATCCAGTGAGTGCGACTTGTACTGCGTGAGCACCACGATCTTCAGGTACCCGGAGTTGACCAGGTTCGACAGGGCGAAGTCGATCAACCGGTAGCTGCCGGCGAAGGGCACCGCCGGTTTCGCGCGGTCCGCCGTCAGCGGCATCAGCCGCTTCCCCTCGCCGCCCGCCAGGACGATCGCCAGCACCCTCTTCTGAGGCATTTCCTTCATCCCGTTCCGTCGATGTAGTGAACTTCCTTCACAGTAACGGGACTTCGTCACTCTGGACTACGTTGTAGTCGTGCGGATAGACATTGTGACCAAGGAGTTCCCCCCGGCCATCTACGGAGGCGCGGGCGTCCATGTCGCCGAGCTGTCCCGGGTCCTCGCGCCCCGGACGGAGCTGCACGTCCATGCCTTCGGCGAGGACCGCGACCCGGACTACCACGGCGCCTCCGTGACCAGTTACCGGGTGCCCGGGGGGCTCCAGGACGCCAACGCGGCGGTGCAGACCCTCGGCACCGACCTGGTGATGCTGGAGAACCTGGCGGGGACCGACCTCATCCACACCCACACCTGGTACGCGAACATGGCGGGCCACCTCGGCGGGCTGCTCCACGGCGTGCCGCACATCCTCTCCGCGCACTCCCTGGAGCCCCTGCGGCCGTGGAAGTCCGAGCAGCTGGGTGGGGGCTACCGGGTCTCCTCCTGGGCGGAGGCGACGGCCTACGCCTCCGCGGCCGCCGTCATCGCGGTGTCCGAGGGCATGCGCCGTGACATCCTCGCCGCCTACCCGGACATCGACCCGGACAAGGTGCGGGTGGTCCACAACGGCATCGACACCGACCGGTGGACCCCGCAGCCGGAGACGGACGCCCTGGAACGGCACGGCATCGATCCGGCCCGCCCCACCGTGGCGTTCGTCGGCCGGGTCACGCGCCAGAAGGGCGTGCCGTACCTGCTCCGGGCCGCGGCACGCCTCGATCCCGAGGTCCAGATCGTGCTGTGCGCAGGCGCCGCCGACACCCCCGGGCTCGCGGCCGAGGTCAACGCGCTCATCCAGGACCTGCAGCGGACCCGCGACGGGGTCGTGGTCATCGAGGGCATGTTGCCCCGCAGGGACGTCGTGCAGATCCTGTCCTCCGCCACGGTCTTCGCCTGCCCCTCGATCTACGAACCGCTGGGGATCGTGAACCTGGAGGCCATGGCCTGCGGGACCGCCGTGGTGGCCTCGGCCGTCGGCGGGATCCCGGAGGTCGTCCAGGATGGCGTCACCGGGCGGCTCGTGGCCCTGGAACAGGCCACGGACGGCACCGGGACACCGCTGGAGGAGGAGCGCTTCGTGGCGGACTTCGCCGACGCCCTCACCGCCGTCCTGGGTGACCCGGAGCAGGCCGCGCGCATGGGTGCCGCGGGACGCCAGCGGGCCATCGACCACTTCTCCTGGGAGTCGATCGCCGACCGCACGCTCGAGGTCTACTCCGCCGTCCTGGCCTGAGCACCGTGTCGACGAGGCCCCGGCCCCTGCACGACGGCAGGGACCGGGGCCTCGGCGTCCGGGACGGTGCGGGGCGGTGCGGCGCCGCGGTGTCCGTCGGTTCAGCGGTGGGAGCGCGTGCCCTGCACGGACCTCTCCGGGACGGGAGCGTCGGCACTGGCCCGCAGGATGCGGTAGTACTCGGCGGCCTCGTTCTGGCGCCGGGCCTCCTCGCCGGTGGCCACGTCCATCCGGACGTGCTCCGGAGCATAGCCCCAGGCGTCCACCAGGTCCTGGGCGTGCGGCCGCAGCCGGTAGGCCAGGCGGTTGATGTACTGGCGCAGGGTGCGCGCACGCTGGGGTGAGATGCGGGAGTTCTCCAGGAACCAGCCGAGGTCGTCCTCGATGACCCGCAGTGCGAAGAGGTCCCGCAGCCAGGTGAGGACCTGACGCGTGTGATCGTCCTCCACGCGCTCCACGGCCCGGGTGAAGGCCTCCCACTCGAGCAGTTCGGCGTGGTTCCGGGCGGCGTCGATGAGTTCGGTCTGGTGGCGGTTGAAGGTGGCCGCCTGCTCGGCGCGTGACTTCCTGGCCACCGGGAGCAGCGCCTGGGCCACGGCGCCGGTCTTGGTGCGCACGCGGTCCTCCAGCAGGGCGCGCTGGACCGCGGTCTCCTTGAACCAGTTGGCGCTCTTGCGTTCCGACCCGGCGTCCTGGACGGACTGGACCACCCGGCGCAGGCCGGACCGGTGGACGACCGCCTCGGTGGCCCGGGCCGCGACGAACTTCGACAGGGCCCCCACGGAGAACCCGGAGAGCTCCTTCGAGTAGTCCGCCAGGAGCCGCTTGCCCACCAGCTGGAGCAGGACGTTGTTGTCCCCCTCGAAGGTGACGTAGATGTCGAGGTCCGCCCGCAGGGACGCGAACCGGTTCTTCGCCATGAAGCCGGCCCCGCCGCAGGCCTCGCGGGCCTCCTGCAAGGTGTCCAGGGCGTTCCAGGTGGCCAGCGGCTTGATCGCGGCCGCCAGGGTCTCGAGCTCCTGCCGGTCCTGGTCGGAGTCGGACTCCCCGGAGAACACGGAGTCGAACTTCTCCAGCAGCTCGTTGCCGGCGAACGCGTCCGCGTAGGTGCGGGCCAGCCGGTCGATCAGCCGCCGCTGGTGCAACTGGTAGTCCATCAGGACCTCTTCATGGGTGTCCGAGGTCGCGTTGAACTGCCGACGTTCGTTGCCGTAGGTGACCGCGGCCTTCAGGGCCAGCGCCGAGACGGCCGCACCGGACAGCGCCAGGGACACCCGGCCCTGGACCAGGGTGCCGATCATGGTGAAGAACCGGCGCCCCGGGGAGCTGATGTCGGAGGAGTAGGTGCCGTCATCGGCCACCGAGCCGTACCGGTCGAGCAGGTTCGTGCGGGGGATGCGGACGCGATCGAAGTGCAGCCGTCCGTTGTCGATGCCGTTGAGTCCTCCCTTGAGCCCGTCGTCCTCGCCGCCGACGCCCGGCAGGAACGCCCCGGACTCGTCCCGGAGGGGCACGAAGAAGGCGTGCACGCCGTGGTTCACGCCGCGGGTGACCAGCTGGGCGAAGACCACGGCGGCCTTGCCGTGCAGGGCCGCATTGCCGAGGTAGTCCTTCCAGGCGGCCTTGAAGGGGGTGTGCACCTCGAACTCGTCGGTCTCCGGCACGTAGGTGGCGGTCGTGGCGAGGGAGGACACGTCCGAGCCGTGGCCGATCTCCGTCATGGCGAAGGCCCCGGGCAGTTTCAGGCTGATGACGTCGGGCAGCCACTTGTCGTGGTGCTCCTGGGTGCCCAGGTGCATGATGGCCGAGCCGAACAGGCCCCACTGCACGCCGGACTTGATCTGCAGGGAGGGATCGGCGGTGACCACCTCCACGAAGGCGGCGATGTTCCCGCCATGGTTGTCCTCGCCTCCCAGGTGCGCGGGGAACGCCTTCTGGACGACGCCCAGGTCCACGAGCAGTCCCAGCTGTCCGAGCACCCGTTCGCGGTGTTCGTCCATGGGCAGTCCCTCGACCTTGTGCAGGCGCGGGTCCTTGACGATCTCCCGGGACTGCCGGCGCTCCGCGGCCCACCGTCCGAGCAACAGGTCCTGGATCCGGTCCATGTCGAGTCCACCGGGTTCGGCCGGTGACACCGCGCTGGAGGCCGCGACCGGCACCGCGGCCTGGTCGGTGTCCGGAACGGGTGAGACGGCGACACCGTCCATGGCGGGGTCCGGGTGGGCCGCTCCGGCCTCGGCGGTTCCGGCCAGGACGGTGGAATCAGGGGTGGTGGTCATGACGTCTCCTGTCGGGGAGTGGGGGAGGAGGAGTGCTGGGGCGCGTAGGTCCCGGCCAGTCCGGCCGTGAGCCACGAGGTGATCTTGCGGGCGAGGCGGTCGGCCTCGGGCCTGCCCGGACCGGGAGGGGTGGCCAGCCAGGTCTCCCCGGCGGACCGGACCATGCCGATGGCGGCACGGGGCCAGTACCACGTGGCCGACCCCTCGGACGGCTCGCGGCCCTGCTGTCTCAGGTAGGTCCGGAAGTGCACGTCCATCACGGCGGCGATGCGGTCCGAGAAGTCGGCCATGGCCGCCGGCTGGGAGCCGTCCAGGGCGGCCGCGTCGGCGGCCTCCGGCGGCAACCGGGTTGAGAAGGCATAGACGTGCGGGGACGACTCCGCGAGCCGCAGGTAGACCGAGATCATCGCGTAGAGGCCGTCCAGGGCGTTCTCGGAGGCCTCCGCGGCGGTCAGCAGCTCGCGCTCCATGAACTCGATGGCGCGCTGCCCCACGGCCACCTGCAGGCCGTTCTTGTCCCCGAAGTACCGGTAGAAGACGCTCTTGGACGTCCCCGCGTGGGCGGCGATCTCGTCCATCGAGGCCTGGGGGCCGAGGTCGTGCACGGCGTGGCGGGCGGCGCGGATCAGTTCGCTGCGGCGTTGCTGACGATGCCGGTCCCAGCGCGTGCTGCGGCCGTCCGCCGCGGCCGGGGCGGACGACGGGGAGGCCGGCGACTGGAGGGGGTGCCGGCCCTGGGCTGCGCTGTTCACGATACTGAGCGTATCAGGTACTGTGGGTTCCAGTAACCCACCTCACACGTTCCGTCCGCGCCACGGCCCGCCGTGACCACCCGAAGGGATCACCATGACCGAGAACCCCCAACAGCAGACCTCCAGCACCGGGACCGCCGCCATCGCCGGCGGTCCGCTGCGCCAGGCCGTGGTCATCGGCGGCAACAGGACGCCCTTCGCCCGTTCGCACGGCGCGTATGCCTCCGCGAGCAACAAGGACCTGCTGACCGCCGCACTGAACGGGCTGGTGGCCCGGTTCGGCCTGCAGGGGGAACGCATCGGGGAGGTCGCCGCCGGCGCCGTCATCAAGCACAGCCGCGACTTCAACCTGACCCGCGAGTCCGTCCTGGGCACCGTCCTCGACCACTCGACCCCGGCCCACGAGGTGCAGATCGCCTGCGCCACGGGCATGGAGGCCATCGGCGGGCTGGCCAACAAGATCCGCCTGGGCCAGCTCGACTCGGCGATCGGGGGAGGCGTGGACAGCATCTCCGACGCCCCCCTCGTCTTCAACGACGCCGCCCGGTCCGTCCTGATGGACCTGAACCGCGCGCGCACCGTCCAGGACCGGATCAAGGCCGTCCTGAGGTTCCGCCCCGGCCACCTGGCACCGGAGGCCCCCGGCACGGAGGAGCCCCGCACCGGCCTGTCCATGGGCGAGCACCAGGCCCGTACCACCCACCGCTGGGGCATCACCCGCCAGGCCCAGGACGAACTGGCCCTGGCCAGCCACCACCACATGGCCGCCGCCTACGACCGGGGCTTCTTCGACGACCTCGTCACCCCCTTCGGCACGCTCACCCGGGACAACAACCTGCGGGCGGACAGCACCCTGGAGAAGCTCGCCTCACTCAAGCCGGCCTTCGGCCGCGACCTGGGCGACGAGGCCACCATGACGGCCGGCAACTCCACGCCGTTGACGGACGGTGCCTCCGCCGTGCTCCTGGGCTCCGAGGACTGGGCCGCCGCACGTGGACTGCCGGTGCTGGCGGACTTCGTGGACTTCGAGACCGCGGCGGTCGACTTCGTCGACGGGCAGGAGGGACTGCTGATGGCCCCCGCCTACGCCGTGGCCCGACTGCTGCGGCGCCAGGGCCTGACCCTGCAGGACTTCGACTACTACGAGATCCACGAGGCGTTCGCCGGCACCGTGCTGGCCACGCTCAAGGCCTGGGAGGACGAGGAGTTCTGCCGCGAGCGGCTCGGCCTGGACGCCCCCCTCGGACCGATCGACCGGGCCCGGCTCAACGTCAACGGCTCCTCGCTGGCCGCCGGCCACCCCTTCGCGGCGACCGGGGGACGGATCACCGCCACGCTGGCCAAGATGCTCCACGAGAAGGGACCGGGCTCGCTCGGGCTGGTCTCCGTCTGCGCGGCGGGCGGCCAGGGCATCGTGGCGATCCTCCGAGGCCGCTGAGCCCCACCCCGCAACCCCCGCCCCGCAACCCCCTGCCCGCCACCTCCACCCGGCCCCCAGGAGCACAGATCCCGTGAGCACCGATTCCTACACCGCCCTCGTCAACCGGCCGCTGGGACACAGGCTGGCCCAGGCCCTCGGCCTGCCCCAGCCCGCCATCCTGCGCCGCCACCGGCCCGGAGCCCCCCTCGTGGAGGGTCCGGTGCTGGTCCTCGGCGGCGGCCCCGCCGCCGACGAGGCGGCCGCCCACCTGCTGGACTGGGGCCAGGACGTGCGGCGCCACCCGGCCACGCAGGACCGCTACGGGGCCGTCGTCGCCGCCTTCGACGACGTGTCCACCCCGGCCGACCTGTCCGCCACCGCCCTGGAGCTGGGGTCCGTCCAGCGCCAGCTGGGCGGCTCGGGGCGGGTGGTCACGGTGTACCGGGATCCGGCCGGCATCCCGGATCCGGCCGTCCGCGCCGCCCGCAAGGGCGTGGAGGGGCTGACCCGGTCCCTCGCTCACGAGATGCGCCACGGGGGCACGGCCAACGGGATCATCCTCGGGGAGGGCGTCTCGCTGGGGGCCCCGGGTGCCGCCGGCGCGCTGCGCTTCCTGCTCTCCGGGCGCAGCGCCTTCGTCTCCGGCCAGTTCATCCCGGTCGCCACCGACGGCGGTGCGACCCCCCGGGACTGGGACCGGCCCCTGGCGGGTCGGGTCGCCGTCGTCACCGGTGCCGCCCGGGGGATCGGTGCCGCCATCGCGGAGACGCTCCACCGCGACGGTGCGACGATCGTCGGGGTGGACGTCCCGGCCGCCGGTCAGGGGCTGGCCGACGTCGTGAACGCACTGTCCGGCAGTGCACTGCAACTGGACATCACCGCGCCGGATGCCGGCGAGCGGATCCTGGCGCACTGCCGGGAGCGCCACGGGCGAATGGACGTCGTGGTCCACAACGCCGGCATCACCCGGGACCGCAAGCTGGCGAACATGGACGCGGCCCGGTGGGACTCCGTCATCGCCGTGAACATCGAGTCCCAGCTGGCCATGAACCGCGTCTTCCTGGCGGCGGCCGGCAAGGGCGTCGTCGCGGCCGGGTTGCGCATCGCCTCGCTGGCCTCCACCTCGGGGATCGCGGGCAACGCCGGACAGACGAACTACGCGGCCTCCAAGGCGGGGGTCATCGGCATGGTCTCGGCCACCGCGCCGCTGATGACCGGTGGCGGGACCATCAACGCGGTGGCCCCCGGGTTCATCGAGACGGAGATGACCGCGAAGATCCCCTTCCTCACCCGTGAGGTGGCCCGCCGGATGAACTCGCTCTCCCAGGGCGGCCGGCCGGTCGACGTGGCCGAGGCCGTCTCCTTCCTCGTCTCCGACGCCGCCGGCGGGACCTCCGGCGCCACCCTGCGGGTGTGCGGCCAGGGGATCATGGGGGCCTGAGATGGAGCGCGAGACGATGACCCCACTGGCCACCAGCTACCGGGTGGCCCTGTCCACGGCCGCCCGGGATGCCCTGCTCAGGCGCCGCCGGACGCAGTCCCTGCCGGCGCGCACCCTCCTGGTGCACGACCACGTCATCGGTGAGGACCTCGTGACGGCCTACGCCGGGCTGTTCCCCGGCACCGGGCCACTGGACCCGGCCGACCTGCCCTCGGTCCTGGTGCACATCGCGGGCTTCCCGGCCGCCATGGACCTCATGGCACAGGCGGACTTCCCGTTGCCCCTGCTGGGGATGGTGCACCTGGAGAACCGGGTCCGGCACCACCGCCCCGTTCCCGCCGGGGTGCCGCTGGAGGTCGCCGCCTCGGCGACCGGCCTGGCGCCCCATCCCGCCGGTACCACCGTGGACCTGGTCATCACCGTGCACGGACCGGACGGCGACCGCCCCGGGGAGGGCCCCGTCCTGCTCTGGGAGGGGACCTCGACCTACCTGGGCCGGGGTGTCCGCCTGGCCGGGCATCCCCGGGCGGACCGCCTCCCACGCGAGGAATTCGCGGCCCCGGAGCTGACGGCGCGCTGGCGCCTGCCCGAGTCCACCGGTCGGGACTACGCCGCGGTCTCCGGGGACTACAACCCCATCCACCTCCATCCGCTCGCGGCGCGCGCCCTGGGCCAGAAGGGCATGATCGCGCACGGCATGTACCTGGCCGGACGGATGCTCGCGGGCCGCGAACCGGCCGGCGCCGGGCACTCCTGGTCGATCTCGTTCGCCACCCCGGTGCTGCTGCCCGGATCGGTGTCCCTGGGTGTCACGCGCTCCGGTGCGGGTACCGCCCGGGTCACCGAGGTGACGGCGTGGAACGCCAGGAGCGGCAAGCCGCACTTCACCGGCCGGATCGAGCCAGGGGGAGCGGCCTACAGCGATTCGTAGGCCGCGATCATCCGGTCGGCCATGGCGTCCCAGCTGAAACCCCGGGCCCGCCGTGCCGCGGCGGGCCCGAGCCCCTGCCAGGCCGCCGGATCGGCGGCGATCCGTCCCAGCTCGTCCGCCCAGGCGCCCGGATCCAGCCCGTCGACGAGCCGGCCGGTCTCACCGTCCGCCACCGCGTGGACCAGGCCGCCCACCCGGTGGGCGAGCACGGGGGTCCCGCAGGCCTGGGCCTCGAGCGCGACCAGGCCGAAGGACTCGGAGTAGCTCGGCACCGCGACGACGTCCGCGGCCCGGTACATCGCCGCCAACGCGTCCGCCGTGACGGGGCCGGAGGTCGTGGCACAGTCCGCGAGCCCCTCCTCCTCGATGAGGGCGGCCAGGTCGAGGTCCCCCCGGCCGGACGTGGCACCGGTCAGGTGCAGGGCCACCGTGGGCCCCTCGGGATGCCGGCGGCGGAACCGGCCCAGGGCACGGACGATGACCTGCGGGCCCTTGTGGCCCTGGACGCGTCCGGCGAACAGGACCTTCAGCGCTGCCGTGCGCCCGGGCCAGTCGACCCGTCCGTGGGGCGTGAAGACCTCCGTGTCCACGCCGGGCGGGATGACCTCGATGCGGTCCGCGGGGGCCGCGTAGTGGTCGATCAGCTCCTGGCGTTCGGCGGGCGTGTTGGCGATGAGCCGTGCGGCGGCCGAGGCGATCTGCTGCTCGGCCGCCTCCCGCTCCTCCGGTTCGGCGGATCGCCGGTCCCGGGCGTTCTTCACGGCGGCCATCGTGTGCATGGTGTGCACCAGGGGGGCGTCGAGGGAGCCCGCGACGGCCAGCCCGGCCAACCCCGAGAGCCAGTAGTGCGAGTGCACGATCCAGCGGCAGTCATCACCCTGGCAGCCCCCGGCCGCGGCCAGGACCCCCGGGGCGGCCGCCGCGAAGTCCCCCACCCAGCGGGGCAGCTCCTCCTTCGGGATCCGGGCGGCGGGTCCCGCCGGCACCGGGAGGACGGTGGCCCGCGCCGCACCGGGGGAGTCCGGCACCGGCAGGTCCTCCCGTCCCTGCCCGGCCCGCTCCCGACGGGTCAGCACCCACACCGGGTGCCCGGCGGCCGCGAGCCGCGTGGACAGGTGACGGACGTAGACGTTCATCCCGCCGGCGTCGCCCTGGCCGGGCTGGGCGGACGGCGAGGTGTGCAGGGACACCATCACGATGCCGAAGGGCTCCGGCCCGGAGGACCCGCTCATGGGTGGCCGTGCCTCAGTTCCCCGTCCACGGCGTCCAGCAGGCGGGCGAAACCGGGGACCGCGTCGAGGTCGTCGATCAGCACGGGGCGACCGGCGGCGTCGGCGAGGGGGATCTCCCAGTTGGGGTACTGGTCCTGGGTGGTACCGGGCTGGTTCTGGATCCTCGTCTCGCCCACGGCGTCGACCAGGGCGACGCCGTGCAGCATGGACGGGGCCTGGGCGAGGTACCGGTGCAGTCCCACCACGACGTCGGCCACCTGCTGGGGGTCGGACAGGTCCGGTTCGTCCCCGGCCGGCAGGTACCCCGCCTCACGGACGGCGCACAGGTAGGCGTCGCGCTCGGCGGCCGCACGGGCCCGCTCGTCCTCCGCGTCTCCCGCCAGCAGTCCCAGGCGCTCCCGCAGGTCCAGGTGGAGGCCGGCCAGGTACCCGGCCGTCGGGGGCAGGTCGTGCGTGTTGACCGAGGTCAGGCACTGGACCCGGTACTCGTGGGGCGGGCGCGGCCGGCCGTCAGACTGCTCGAACCACAGGATCGAGGTGCCCAGCAGTCCCCGGCGGGCCAGGTAGTCCTGGACCCACGGTTCGAAGGTGCCGAGGTCCTCGCCCACGACGACGGCCCCGGCCCGCTGGGCCTCCAGGACGAGGATGCCGACCATCGCCTCATGGTCGTAGGTCACGTAGGCACCCTCGGTCGGCGGTCCGCCCACGGGCACCCACCACAGGCGGAACAGGCCGAGGATGTGGTCGACGCGGATGCCGCCGGCGTGACGCAGGATGGAGCGCAGCATGTCCCGGTAGGCGCGGTACCCCGTCTCCTGGAGGCGTTCGGGGTGCCAGGGCGACTGGGACCAGTCCTGGCCCAGCTGGTTGTACATGTCCGGCGGGGCACCCACGGACATGGAGCCGACCAGCAGGTCCTGCAGCATCCAGGCGTCGGCGTTGTTCCGGTCCGCGCCCACGGCGAGGTCCTGCATCAGGCCCAGTCGCATGCCGGCGTCCCGGGCTGCGGACTGGGCGGACTCCAGCTGCGCGTCGCAGAGCCACTGCATCCATCGGTGGAAGTCCACCTCGTCGGCGAGCTGCTCCCGGTACCGCTCCGCCAGGGGCCCGCCGGGGACGAGCCCGGGTTCGTCCCACACCGGGTCGTCGTGTGCGAACTCCGAGCGCAGTGCGCACCAGAGGGCGAAGTCGTCCAGGCCCCCACCCTCGGCGCTGCAGTAGGCCCGGTAGGCCGCCGCGCGCTCGGCAGTCGGGGTCACCTCGTGGATCCAGCGCAGCGCCGTGAGCTTGGCCCCATAGACGGCGTTGCGGTCCAGGGCATCGGCGTCCGCGTTGTCCCGGCGCCTCTGCGCCCCGAGGGCGTCCACCTCGGACCGGCGCCCGGGATCGAGATCTTGGTACTCGGGCAGGTCCTCGATGCGCAGGTACATCGGGTTCAGGAAGCGGCGGGTCGAGGGGGAGTAGGGGGAGGAGACCACCGGGGGCGCCGGTGCGGTGGCATGCAGCGGGTTGGACAGGACGTAGTCCCCGCCGTGCGCGGCGGTCTGGACGGCCAGGCCGGCCAGGTCGCGGAGGTCACCGAGTCCCCAGGAACGCGTGGAGCGGGTGGAGTAGAGCTGGACGGCCAGCCCCCACCCCCGGCGGACCCCGAAGGTCTCGGCCGTGTCCAGCCGGTCGGGGACGACGATGAGGACCCCCTCGACGTCGTTGCCGTCCTCGAGGCGGGCGACGAGGGTGTGCCAGCCCAGGGGCAGGTCGGCGGGCAGCCGGAACGTGGCGCGGCCGACCAGCGCGCCGTCGACCGGCTCGGGCTCGGTGAAGTCCTCGAGCTGTTCCAGGTCCCGGCTGCCGCCGTCCTCCAGGCGCGCCCGGAGGGTCACGGCGCTGCCGTGGGGGACGTGGACGGCCACGGAACCGCCGGAGCCGGCGTGGGCCACCGTGGTGGGCGGCAGCACCCTGGTCCAGGGCTCGAGCCGGCGTCGTTCGATGGCCTCCTCCAGGCTGGCCCGGCCGTCGGGATCGACGTGGCAGCCCAGGGCGTCCAGGACGGCGGCGAGTGTCCGGTCCGCCACGGGATGCTCCAGCCCGTCATGCCCCCGGTAGGACGTCTGGACGCCGTAGGCGTGCGCAAGACGCTTCAGCAGGTCGCGGGCATCCGTCATGGCAGGTGGGCCTCTTTCACGTCCGGGAGCATCGGGGACTGCAGACGAGCCGGTCCCACAGTCCCGATTATGGCAGGGTGCCCGCGTCCCGGGTCGCCGCACCCCGGGGGCGTGTCCGCACGCGGGGTGCCCGGCCCGGAGACGACCGTGGGGCCGGTCGATGACCGGCCCCACGGGGTGACCCGGTGGTGACCGGGGTGTTCAGTGCGCGAGGGGGGACTTGAACCCCCACGCCCTTTCGGGCACAGCGACCTCAACGCTGCGCGTCTGCCAATTCCGCCACTCGCGCGCACTGTCTGCCACCTCGAAAGGCAGCGTTGAATATCCTAGCACGTCCCAGGAGGTGCCGTTGACCACCGCCCGGGACGGCAGGGGGCGGCGGGCGTCGATAGGGTGGTTCCCATGACCTCCGCGCCCCTTCCCGGCCCCGGCCTCCCGCAGGACTCCGCCTACCACGACGAGGTGGTCCGCATCTGCCGGGACCTGATCCGGATCGACACCTCCAACCACGGCGGCAACGTCTCCCGCGGCGAGCCGGAGGCGGCCGAGTACTGTGCGGCGCTGATGCGCGACGCCGGCATGGAGCCCCGGGTCTTCGAGTCCGCCCCCGGCCGGGCCTCCGTCGTGGGGCGCGTGGCCGGCTGGGACCGCCAGGCCCCGGCCCTCGTACTCCACGGGCACCTGGACGTGGTCCCCGCCGAGGCCTCCGAGTGGAGCGTGGACCCGTTCGCCGCCGAGCTCAGGGACGGCATGATCTGGGGCCGGGGGGCCGTGGACATGAAGGGCATGGACGCGATGATCCTCACCGTCCTGGGTGAGCTGCACCGTTCCGGCCGCCGGCCCCGTCGTGACCTCGTGGTCGCGTTCTTCGCCGACGAGGAGGCCGGCGGCGTGTACGGTGCCCGCTGGCTGGTGGACCACCACCCGGAACTCTTCGCCGGTGCCACGGAGGCCGTCAGCGAGGTCGGCGGGTTCTCCACGGAGATCCGGGGCCAGCGCGCCTACCTGCTCCAGACCGCGGAGAAGGGACTGGCCTGGCTGAACCTCACCGCCAGCGGAGCCCCAGGACACGGGTCCGGGGTCCATCCGGACAACGCGGTCACCCGGCTCTCCGGGGCCGTGCACCGGATCGGGCACCACGAGTGGCCCCTGCAGTACACGAAGACCACGCGGGCCCTGCTCGAACAGGTCGCGGAGATCTGTGGCGTGGAGTTCGACGAGACCGACCCCACCGCGCAGCTGGACGCCCTGGGCACCGCGGCCCGGTTCGTGGGCTCGACCCTGCGGAACAGCTCCAATCCGACCGGACTCACGGCCGGGTACAAGCACAACGTGATCCCGGGACGCGCCGAGGCCACCCTGGACGTGCGCTTCCTGCCGGGCCAGGAGGAGGAGGTCATGGACGTGCTGCGCGAACTGGCCGGAGACGGCGTCGACTTCGCCCACGAGCACCGGGACATCTCGCTGGAGGTGCCCTTCTCCGGAGACCTCGTCGACCTGATGGTGCGGTGCATCCAGGCCGAGGACCCCGGTGCCCCGGTGCTGCCGTTCATGATGTCCGGGGGGACCGACAACAAGTCGCTGTCCCGGCTCGGGATCGCCGGTTACGGATTCGCCCCCTTGCAGCTGCCGGCCGACCTCGACTTCACCGGCCTGTTCCACGGCATCGACGAGCGTGTCCCCGTCCAGTCCCTGGTCTTCGGGTGCCGGGTCCTGGCCCGCATGCTCGAACCGCGCTGACCCGCCGTGTCCGCCGGCCGCCGCTGGGCGCCGCCCGGCTCCGGCCCCGGCGTGAACCCCACCCCCTGTCCCGACGGAAGGATCACCCATGCCCGCCCCCTCCCATCCCCAGCTCGCCGCCGTCGGGACGGTGCTGACCGCGGACCTGCTGGCCGGCATCCGTGACCGGGCCGCCGGTTTCGACGAGGCCAACGCCTTCCCGCACGAGGACCTCCGGGCACTGGCCGCCGCCGGATACCTCGGCGCGCTGGCGCCCACCGGCGCGGGCGGACTGGGCTGGGACCTCGCGACCGTCGTCGCCGCCCAGCGGGTCCTGGCCATGCACTCCCCGGCCACGGCGCTGGCCGTGAACATGCACCAGATCTGGAACGGCGTGGCGTCCGTCCTGGCCCGCCGGGGTGACGACTCGTTGTCGTTCGTCCATCGCGAGTCGGCCGCCGGGGAGGTCTTCGCCTTCGGCATCTCCGAGGCGGGCAACGACGCCGTGCTGTTCGACTCCGACACGGTCGCCGAGCCCGTGGGCGACGGGTCCTACCGCTTCACGGGGACCAAGATCTTCACCACCCTGTCCCCGGCCTGGACCCGGCTGGGGGTCTTCGGCAAGACCCCGGACGGCGAGCAGCTGGTCTTCGGCTTCCTCGACCGCACCGCACCGGGCTGGAGCGCCGACGCATCCGCCTGGGACATGCTCGGCATGCGGGCCACCCACTCGCACACCACTCGCCTCGAGGGGGCGCCGGTCCCGGCCGAGCGGATCGTGCGGCACATCCCCACCGGCCCGAACGCGGACCCGCTGACGTTCGGCATCTTCGCCTCCTTCCTCACCCTGGTGGCCGCCGTCTACACCGGGATCGGGGACCGGGCGGTCGAGCTGGCCGTGCAGAACCTGGGCCGGCGCACCTCGAAGGTCACGGGTCAGGCCCTGTCGCAGGATCCGGTGCTGCGCTACAAGACCGCGGAGGCGTCACTGCGCCAGCTCGCGGTGGACGCCCAGCTGCGCTCGGTCGCCGCTGACCTCGACGCCGGCGCGGACCTGGGCGCGGAGTGGTTCCCCCGCCTCGTGGCCGCCAAGACCCTGGCCGTCCGCACGGCGAAGGCCCAGGCGGACTTCGCCCTCGAGGCCTCCGGTGGGGCGTCCTATCATCGCGGCAACGAACTGTCCCGGATCTACCGTGATGTCATGGCCGGGGTCTTCCATCCCTCGGACGACGAGTCCGCGCACACCACGCTGGCGAACTTCATGCTCGGCCCGCTGGAGTAGGGGAGCAGGTCAGGCCGGCAGCGTGGACTGCACCCGGATGATCCGCCGCCGCATCCAGTACCGGCGGGTGCCGCCGCGGTAGAGGATCGTGCGCTGCAGTTCCCACTTGCCGTACTCGGCGTGCTCCACCACCCGGCGCCGGGCCTCGGCGAGCGAGTCCCGGGGGGCGACCGTCATCACGAGGTACTCCCAGTTGTTCCGCCGGCTGATCGAGTCCAGTCCGCTGGTCAGCTCGCGTTCCTGCATGGTTCTCCTCCCGGTTCCGACACATGGGGCCCCAGACGTGAAAACCCTATGCCAGACCTCGAGCGAGCGGCTACCGTGGGGGCCATGAGCATCGATCCGCGCGTGGCCCTGGAGGCCCTGGTTTCCGCATTCCAAGAGCATCTGGCGGCCGCGACCGGCAAGCGTGACGATGACGATCCCGCGGTCGAGGCGGCGTTCTTCAGTGTGGCGGACGCCTTCGAGGCGTACGAGGACGCGCTCTATGCGGCGACCGGTGAGTTCACGCCGCTGGACGTCTACGACGATGACGAAGACGACGACGACAGCGACGACGCGCTGGAGGACGAGGACGACCTCGAGCCCATCGACTGATCGACCGGACCGCCGGGCCCCTCGTCCCGGGGGATGATCTTCCCCACGCCGCGACGCCACGGCAGGGTCGCGGGCCCGGTCAGGACCCGGTGGTGCCGTAGGGTTCTCTGATGTGAACTGGTTAGAAGCGATCATCCTGGGGCTGGTCCAGGGACTGACGGAATTCCTCCCCATCTCCTCCTCCGCCCACCTGAGGATCGTCGGGGAGTTCCTGCCGGGGGCCGCAGACCCGGGCGCCGCGTTCACCGCCATCACGCAGATCGGCACCGAGCTGGCCGTGCTGATCTTCTTCTGGAAGGACATCGTCCGGATCATCTCCCGGTGGTTTCGCTCCCTCACCGGCTCCGTGCCCCGCAACGATCCCGACGCCCGCATGGGCTGGCTGATCATCATCGGCTCCATCCCGATCGGCCTCGCCGGACTGCTCTTCGAGGACTACATCGACACCTCGTTCCGCTCGCTGTGGATCGTGGCCACCACCCTGATCGTCTTCGGCCTGCTGCTGGCCGTGGCCGACTCCCTGGGCCGCCAGGTCAAGCCGCTGGAGAAGCTGACCGTGCGCGACGGCATCCTCTACGGACTCGCCCAGATGATGGCCCTGATCCCGGGGGTCTCCCGGTCGGGCGGGACCATCACCATGGGCCTGGCGCTGGGGTACACCCGCGAGGCCGCCACCCGTTACGCCTTCCTGCTGGCGGTGCCGGCGGTGTTCGCCTCCGGGTTCTACAAGCTGTTCAAGGCCCTCGCCGAACCGGGCCAGCAGGGCGCCTACGGAATGGGGGAGACGTTGGTTGCGACGGTCGTCGCCTTCGTGGTGGGCTACGTCGTCATCGGCTGGCTCATGCGCTTCATCTCCACCAACTCGTTCAAGCCCTTCGTCTGGTACCGCATCGGCCTGGGCGTGATGCTGTACATCCTGCTCGGCCTGGGTGTCATCAGCGCCTGACCGCCACCCACCGTCCGAAGAGCCTGTCCTGAACCCCGAGAAGCTGAGGAACACCGAGCCCCACATGGAATCCTGGAACACGCCGCTGCCGGCACTGCTGCCCGTCCAGCCCGACCGGTTGAAGATCCACGACACCGCCGCGCAGTCGCAGCGCCACCCCGGGAACCTCGCCGAGGCCTCCCTGTACGTCTGCGGCATCACCCCCTACGACGCCACCCACCTGGGCCACGCGAACACCTACGTGGCCTTCGACCTGCTGAACCGGTACTGGCGCGCCTGCGGCCTGCCGGTGACCTACGTGCAGAACGTCACCGACGTGGACGACCCGCTGCTGGAGCGTGCCGAGGCCACCGGCGTGGACTGGCGCGAGCTCGCCGCCAGCCAGACCGAGCTGTTCCGTTCGGACATGGAGGCGCTCAACGTGCTGGCCCCCGACCACTACGTGGGGGCCACCGAGACCGTGGACTGGGTGGTGGGCGCCGTCGAGGCGCTCGTGGCCAACGGGACCGCCTACACCGTGCCGGGCACGGGCCCAGACCCCGATGGTGACGTCTACTTCTCGATCGAGGCCGCCGAGAGTGCCACGCACTGGACGCTGGGCAGCGTGGGCCGGCTGGACGCCGCCGAGATGGAACGGGTGTTCCCGGAACGCGGCGGAGACCCCGACCGGCCCGGCAAGCGCCATCCGCTCGATCCGCTGCTCTGGCGGGTGGCCCGGCCAGGCGAACCGACCTGGGACGGCGGGTCCCTGGGATCCGGCCGGCCGGGCTGGCACATCGAGTGCTCGGCGATCGCCCGGCGCCTGCTGCCGGTCCCGTTCACGGTCCAGGGCGGAGGGTCTGACCTGCGCTTCCCCCATCACGAGTTCAGTGCCGCCCACGCCACGGCCGGAGACGGCAAGCCGCTGGCGCAGGCCTTCGTCCACGCCGGGATGGTCGGACTGGACGGGGAGAAGATGTCGAAGTCCCTCGGCAACCTCGTCCTGGTCTCCGAGCTGCTCCGTTACGGTGCGGAGGCGGCCGCCATCCGGACAGCCCTGCTGGCCAACCACTACCGCAGCGACTGGGAGTGGACCGATGACCAGCTGAGCCGCTCCACCGAACGCCTGTCCCAGTGGCGGCGGGCGCTGACCGCCGAGGAGTCCGGCGACGGGGTGTCCGTACTGACCGCGATGCACCGCTGCCTCTCGCAAGACCTCGACGCGCCCGCGGCCCTGGCGGAACTCGACGCCTGGGCCGACCGTGCCGCCGCCCGCGGCACGGTCGGTTCCGCCCCTGCCCCGGGGCCGGCGACCCCGGACGTGCGGACCGTCGTCACCTCCCTGCTCGGGATCCAGCTCTAGGCTCCCCCGCCGCCCGCAGCCGGGTCCGGGAACCTCAGTGTCACGCCCTGCTCCAGCGGGGTGTCCGCCGAGGACCCGCCCACATGGACCCGGTAGCGGCCGTCGGGCGTGGTCCATGCGCCGTCGGCCCAGTTCTCGAGGAACTCGGGGTCGGTGGGCGCGAAGTAGGAGAAGGGGTGGTTGGAGTCGGCCACGCCGATCCGCACCGAGACCTGCGTCCGCTCACCCGGCCGGAGGGTGACCTTCTCGAAGCCGACCAGGCGCTTCGCGGGCTGACCGGCCTCGTCCGGCAGGGTCAGGTAGACCTGGGCGGCCTCCGCGCCGGTCACCTCGCCGGTGTTCGTGACCGTGAAGGAGACGTCCAGGCCGCCGTTGCCGTTCACGGGGCCCACCCGGAGCCCGTCGTAGGCGAACGACGTGTAGGACAGCCCGTGGCCGAAGGCGAACACCGGTTCCTCGTCATGGGCCTCGTACCAGCGGTAGCCCATCTCCAGGCCCTCGGTGTACCGGGCGATCAACTGGTCGGAACCGTCACCGTAGGGACCCGGGCCGCCGGGCTTCCCGGTGTCCTGGCGGGTCCCGGGGTACTGTTCCCGCGTGGCGAAGGCCGCCTCCCGTTCGGTGGTCCCGAACGTCATCGGGAGCTTGCCGGAGGGGTTGACCTCGCCGTAGAGCAGGCCGGCCACCGCGTTGCCGTCCTCCATGCCCGGGAACCAGGCCTCCAGGACGGCGGGGACGTCGTCCAGCCAGGGCATGATGACCGTCCCGGAGGTCTTGAGCACCACGGCCGTGTTCTCGGCGTTGGCGTCCAGGACGGCCTCGATCAGCGGTTCCTGCTCCACCCAGTCCTCACCGTCCCGGGAGGGGTCGAGGTCGATCGGGGGGAAGCCGAGGGTCTGCCGGTCCACGGTCTCGTGGGGGTTGTCGCCGATCATCAGCAGCACCACGTCGGACGCCGCGGCCAGCTCGGCGGCCGCCTGCGGGTCCCGGCCGTCGTCGTAGGTGACGCGGGTGTCATGACCGAGGTCGGTGATGACGTTCTCCAGGCCCTCCTGGGGGGTCACCGTGTAGGCCGTCTCCACATTCTCGTTGTTGTCCCGGACGGACCGGGGGGACAGCTTCGCCTCACCGGCGAACCACTCCACCCCGATCAGGGCGATCGAGGTGGTCTCGCCGTCCAGCGGCAGGAACCCGTCCTCGTTCTTCAGCAGCACGGCACCGGACTCGGCCATCCGCCGGGCGCTGGCGCCGTTGGCGTCCAGGTCCACGATCTCCGGCCGGAAACGGTCATAGGGCTCGTCCATGTGGCCGTACCCGATCATCTCCACGTACCGCGGCCGGAGCAGCTCGTCGATGTCGGCCTCGGTGACCGCCCCGGCGTCGATGGCGGCCTTGACCCTCGCCGGGGTGTAGTACTGCGGCGCCCAGTCGAGTTCGACGCCCGTCCCGGCCGTGACCGCGGCGGCGGTGTCATGGATCGCCCTCCGGTCGCTCATGACCCAGCCGTCGAAGTCCCAGTCGTCCCGCAACGCGTCCTGGAGCAGCTCGGGACTGTCACAGGCGTAGGTGCCGTTGACGTCCGGGAACGAGCACATCACGGACGCCGGGTCGGCGTCCTGCACGGTCATCTCGAACGGCATCATGTAGAGCTCGTTCATGGCCTGTGCGGGGACCTGGACGCCCATGGTCCACCGCTCGGTCTCCTGCTCGTTGCCGGCCAGGTGCTTCACCTGGGCCTGGACGCCCTCGCCCTGGATGCCCCTGACCTGTTCGGTCGCGAGGCTGCCCGTGAGGTACGGGTCCTCGCTGAAGTACTCGTAGTTCCGGCCCCCGTAGGGGTGGCGCACCAGGTTCATGCCCGGGCCGAGCATGACCTGGTGGGCGAACGCCTTGGTCTCCTCGCCCAGGATGCGCCCGGCCTCGAGGTTGAGGCCGCGGTCGAAGGTCGCCGCCAGGGCGAGGGTGGAGGGAAGGCCCGTGGCCTGCGGGTCGTTGCCGCACGAGCCGCCCTTGACGCCCGTGCCGCCATTGGTCATCCGGACGGTCGGGATCCCCAGTTCGTCGATGCCGCGGATCTGCCGCCCCGTGTCCTGCCACTCACAGCCCGGCAGGGTGCCCTGGGGCGGGAAGACGCCGTTCTGGTAGGCATTGTTCCCGCTCCGGTTGATGACCACCGGATCACCCGTGTCGTTCTCGTTGAAGCGCGAGACGGCGATCTGCTGGATCTTCTGGTCCAGCGTCATCGCGTCCAGCAACGCCTCCGTGCGGTCCTGGGCCGTGCGCCGGGGGTCCAGCCAGGGCCTGTCCGTGATGGCGGGCGGGGCCGCCAGGCCGCCGCCGGTCGTCAGGACCGCCGCGCTGACGAGCGCCGTAGCGCCCAGGATCGTCCGTCGTGCCGTTGAGGTCTTCACTGTCATGCAGCTCCTTGACGACCACCGGTCGCCGGATGTGCCCTGGTCCGCTGCGGGTGTGACCGCGGGGCGGGACGAGGGCAGAAATGGAGGCCCGGGAGATGCCGGTGACGGGAGGGGGTGAGGCCGAGGTCCCGGGTCGGCTGGGGGATGGTTCTCGGTCTGGAGAGGTGTTCCGCCCTCGAGAACCGACAGCGCGTCAGCGCGCTGCGATGATGGGTGAGCCCTTCTCGTCGATGCACCTGGACGACTGCCCCTGAGACGGCATCGACACCGGCCTGCGCGAGGATCGGACCCGTGACCGGGAGGATGCCGATGGCGTGTTCCGGTCCTCGCCGGAACCCTACCGCCGGTGGCTGCCGACCCGCCAGCCCTGCGGCGGGATCAGTCCTGGCGCCGCCGGCGCAGGTACCGCTCGAACTCCCGGGCGATCGCCTCGCCCGTGGCCTCCGGAAGGTCCTCGGTGTCACGTGCCCGTTCGAGCTGCTCCACGTAGGCGGCCACGTCCGGGTCCTCACCGGCCAGCTCGTTGACCCCGCGTTCCCAGGCCTGGGCGTCCTCGGCGAGCGGCTTGAGGTCGATGGTGAGCTGGAGAATGTCCTCCAGCCGGCGCAGCAGCGCCAGCTCGGCCTTCGGCGAGGGGGCCTGCGAGACGTAGTGCGGGACGGTGGCCCACACCGAGACCGTCGGCAGGCCCGCCCGCGCGGCGGTGTCCGTGATGACCCCGACGATTCCGGTGGGTCCCTCGTACGTGGGGCGCCGCGCACCGAGCAGTTCACGCAATTCGGGATCGGCGCTGGACGGCGAGGCCGGCAGCGGCCGCGTGTGGGGCACGTCCGCCAGCAGTGCCCCGAGCATCACCACCGCGTCCACGTTCTGCTCGGCCGCGTGGGTCAGCAGCTCCGCGGTGAACGCCTGCCAGCGGTAGCTGGGCTCGGCCCCGCTGACCAGCAGCAGGTCGACGCCGTCCGGCCCGGTCGTGGCGCGGTACATGCGGGTCTGCGGCCAGGACAGCGTGCCGAGGCCGTCGGCGTCGCGCACCACGGTGGGACGAGTGAACTGGTAGTCGTAGTAGTCCCCGTCGGTCAGGGAGCCGGCGGACGAGGCGCCGAGCTGTCGCCGCAGCAACTCGATCGCGTCGGTGGCGGCCTCGCCGGCGTCGTTCCAGCCCTCGAAGGCGGCGACGAGGATCACCGGCCGACGCCCGGAGACGGACCCGGCCAGGTGGTCGGGAAGCCCGCGGGGGTGGTTCCTGTCGTCCTTCTTCTCGTCCTGCGCCATGACAGCCACCCTAGACCCGTGCGTCAGGGCCGTGCCAGACGTGAGCCTGCCGCCCCGCTGCCGTGCGCCCCCGTAGACTGGAGGCCATGTCCACCCCTGATGAGGCCGCAGGCCGGCGCCGTCCAGACGCGATGCCCGCCGCCGTGTTCTGGGACATGGACGGCACCATCGTGGACACCGAGCCCCTGTGGAACGAGAGCCAGCGGCGCCTCGTGAAGGACGCCGGCGGCACCTGGACGCACGCCCTCGCGCAGTCGCTGGTGGGCCAGGCACTCGACCACGGCGCCCGGTTGCTGCAGCAGGCCGGGGTGCGCCTCGGCGTGGAGGAGATCATCGGCCACACCATGGGCGATGTCATCGACGGCATCAAGCGCTCCGTCCCCTGGCGTCCGGGCGCCCGCGAGCTGCTCGCCGCACTGCGCGCGGCGGGCGTGCCCAGCGCCCTGGTGACCATGTCCCACGCGCCGCTGGCCGGCGTCGTCGCCGCGGCCATGCCCGCGGGGTCCTTCGAGTTCCTGGTCACCGGAGACATGGTGCTGCGCGGCAAGCCCCACCCGGAGCCGTACGCCACGGCCTTCGACGTCATGGCCCGCCGGGTGGACGGGCTGCAGCGACCGCGGTGCGTGGCGATCGAAGACTCGTTGCCCGGCCTGGAGTCCGCCGCCGCGGCGGGACTGCCGGTCGTGGCCGTGCCGCACGTGATGCCCCTGCCGGCCGATCCCCGCTGGGAGCACTGGACCTCGCTGGCCGGACGCCTCCCGGCGGACCTGGGACGCGTGGCCCGCCAGATGGCCGGCGGTCCGGACCGGCCCCTGGCACCCGTGGCCGGCGGCCCGCACGGAAGCACCCCGTGACCGGGCCCGCCCGGGCCGCCGGTGCGGACACCGGTCCGCAGCGCAGCGGCATGCTCCGGCTGGGACGACTGCTCGGCGTCCCGGTCTACCTGTCCTGGAGCTGGTCGCTCATCGCCCTGTTCGTCGTGCTGCTGTTCGGTCCGCAGGTCGCCCGGCTCTTCCCCGAGCTGGGCTGGGGAGCCTACGGGATCGCGTTCCTCTACGCCGTCCTGCTGCTGTTCTCCGTCCTGGCCCACGAGCTCGCCCACGCCGGCAGTGCCCGCCTGTTCCGCTGGCCCACCACGGAGATCGTGCTGAACCTGTGGGGCGGGCACACCCAGTTCGGGGCCTTCCAGGCCAGCCCGGGCAAGTCCCTCGTCACGGCCCTGGCCGGACCGGCGGCCAACGTGGTGCTGGCCCTGGCCGGCCAGCTCCTGATGGCCACGTGGCAGCCGGACGGCGTCGCGAGCCTGCTGCTGGGCATCTTCACCTACGCGAACTGGCTGGTGGCGATCTTCAACGCCCTGCCGGGGCTGCCGCTGGACGGCGGGCGCATCGTCGAGTCCGCCGTGTGGGCGATCACCGGCGACCAGGACCGCGGCACCATCGCCGCCGGCTGGGCCGGCCGGGTCATCGTGGCGGCCCTGGTGGTCGCCGTCGTGGTGGTGCCGTTGCTGCAGGGCAGGCAGGCGGACATCCCCCTGATCGTCATCCTCGTGATGGTCGGCTACTTCCTGTGGACCGGTGCCACGGAGGCGATCCGCGGGGCGCAGCTGAGACTGCGGGTTCCCACCCTGACCGCGGCCCAGCTCATGCACCCGGCCGTCGGCCTGCCGGCCACCGTCACCGTGGCCGAGGTCCTGGACCGTCCGGCCGGTGCCCGCGCGGTCCTCGTCTCGCCCGCGGGAGTGCCGGAGGCCGTCGTCGACGAGCCGGCCCTGGCCTCGGTCCGGGACACCGAGGCGCCCGTCGTACCCGCCGCGGCCGTGGCGCGGGCGCTGGCGCCGGGAGCCATCGTGCGCGCCACCGACGCCGGCCGTCCCCTCGTGGACCGGCTCGCCGCGGTGGACGGGGCCGAATACGCTGTACTGGCTCCCGACGGCACGGTGTGCGGCGTCCTGCGCCAGCCCGACGTCGTCGCGTGGCTGACCACGGGCCGCACGCGCTGAGACACCGGCCACACCCCTCCACCAGGAAGACCCGCAACGCATGACCGACTCCACCAGCCCGTCCACCGCCCGGCCCGGACCGACCGGCGCCTCCGAGCGCCGCGGCCCGCTCCGGCCCGGACAGCGGGTCCAGCTCAAGGACGCCAAGGGGCGGCTGAACACCATCACGCTCACCCCCGGCGGCCAGTTCCACAGCTACCAGGGGGTGCTGCGCCACGACGACCTGCTCGGCGGCCCCGACGGGGTGGTGGTGCAGAACTCCGCGGGCCACGACTACCAGGTGCTGCGGCCGCTGCTGAGCGACTTCGTGCTGTCCATGCCCCGCGGGGCCACGGTGGTGTACCCCAAGGACGCCGGCCAGATCGTCCAGATGGCCGACATCTTCCCCGGTGCGCGGGTGGTGGAGGCCGGCGTCGGTTCGGGCGGGCTGTCGATCTCCCTGCTGCGGGCCGTCGGTGACCTCGGCGAACTGCACTCCTACGAACGGCGCCCCGAGTTCGCGGACGTGGCCCGCGCCAACGTCCAGACGTTCTTCGGCGGCGAGCACCCGGCGTGGCAGATCCACCTGGGCGATGCCCAGGAGGAGATGACCCGCGTGCACGCCCCGGGCAGCGTGGACCGCGTGGTGCTGGACATGCTGGCCCCGTGGGAGTGCCTGGACGCGGTGGCCACCGTGCTGACCCCCGGCGGGGTGTGGCTCAACTACGTGGCCACCGCCACCCAGCTGTCCCGGGTCGCCGAGGCCATCCGGGCGGACGGCCGGTTCACCCAGACCGAGGCCTCCGAGACGATGGTGCGGGGCTGGCACCTGGACGGCCTGGCCGTGCGCCCCGACCACCGGATGGTGGCCCACACCGGGTTCCTGATCACCTGCCGGCGGCTGGCCTCGGGCGAGGAGGCCCTGCAGCTGAAGAAGCGGTCAAAGGTCTCCGAGTTCTCCGCCGAGGACATCGAGGCCTGGCAGCCGGCCGACGAGTCCCGCTGGACCCCCCAGGCCCTGGGGGAGCGACCGGTGACGGACAAGAAGGCCCGGAAGGCCGCCAAGGAGGCCGCCTCCATGGAACAGCGCGGAGCGCTGCGCCACCTCGAGGACCTCTGAGGGACGAGCCCGGCCCGTCGCGCCTAGGATGGACGGGCAAGGCCGACGGGGCACCCGCCCTAGCCCCTCGACCGGAAAGGCACTCGTGAGCGATTCCCTGCCCGGCACCGGCGCCGAGAGCGCGGTGGACCCCGCCCTGGCCAGCCAGCTGGACGCCGCCAAGCGCCGCTCGGCCACCCTGGTGGAGAAGAACCGGACGCTGGAGTACCAGCTGGAGACGGCCTCGCGGAACAACCGCCGCATGGTCGACCTGCTGGAGACCACCCGCGACGAGATCACCGTGCTGAAGAAGGCCCTGGAGATGGACGGGGAGGCGCCGTTCAGCTTCGCGACCGTCCTGCAGGTGCACCCGGCCCGTGAGGCCGTCGAGGGCGTCGAGATCGCCGCGACGGTCCAGGGCGGGGTGGACGTGCTGCACAACGGCCGCCGCATCCGGGTGGCGGTCTCGCCCCTGCTGGACGAGGCCAGGATCACCCAGGGCTGCGACGTGCTGCTCAACGACTCCCTCGTGATCGTGGCCGTCGTGGAGGGGGAGCGCACCGGCGAGCTCGTGCGGGTCAAGGAGACCCTGGACGGGGGGCTGCTGGTGGTCGTCGGCCGCGGCGACGAGGAACGCGTGGTCCGCCGGGCCGAACGCCTGGTCGCGGAGCGGGTCCGGGTCGGCGACGCCGTCACCCTGGACGCGCGCACCGGGTACGCCCTGGACCTGGTCCCGCTCACCGAGGTCCAGGACGTGGTCCTCGAGGAGGTGCCCGACGTCAGCTACGAGGACATCGGCGGTCTCGGCGAGCAGATCGAGCAGATCCGCGACTCGATCGAGCTGCCCTTCCTGCACCCGGGCCTGTACCGCGAGCACGGCCTCAAGGCGCCCAAGGGCATCCTGCTCTACGGCCCGCCCGGCACCGGCAAGACCCTGATCGCCAAGGCCGTCGCCTCCTCGCTGGCGGCGCGGTCCACGGAGGAGGCGCGGTCCTACTTCCTCAACATCAAGGGCCCCGAGCTGCTGAACAAGTACGTGGGCGAGACCGAACGGCACATCCGCACCATCTTCGCCCGCGCCCGGGAGAAGGCCTCCGACGGCTATCCGGTGGTGGTGTTCTTCGACGAGATGGAGTCCCTGTTCCGCACCCGCGGCTCCGGGATCTCCTCGGACGTGGAGACCACCATCGTCCCGCAGCTGCTGGCCGAGATCGACGGCGTCGAACGCCTCGACAACGTGATCGTCATCGGTGCCTCCAACCGCGAGGACATGCTGGACCCGGCGATCCTGCGGCCCGGCCGGCTGGACGTGAAGATCCACGTCTCCCGGCCCGACGCCACCGGTGCGGCGGACATCTTCAGCAAGTACCTCACCACCCGGCTGCCCCTGCACGCCAGCGAGATCCAGCGCACCGGGGGGCGCCAGGCCGCTGTCGACGCCATGATCGAGGCCGTCACGGCACACCTCTACGGCCGCGGACCGGAGACCGAGTACGTGGAGGTCACCTACGTGGACGGCAGCACCCGCACCCTGCACTTCGGCGACTTCGCCTCCGGGGCCGTGATCTCGTCGATCGTGGACCGTGCCAAGAAGCACGCCATCAAGGACTACCTCGCCGCCGGCCGGGACGAGACCGCCAAGGGCCTGACCACCGGTCACCTCCTGCAGGCCGTCCAGGAGGAGTTCGCCGAGCAGGAGGACCTGCCGAACAACGCCTCCCCGGAGGAGTGGGCCCGGATCGCCGGGCACCGCGGCGGCCGCGTGGCCTCCCTGCGGATGCTGGTGCGCGACCGGTTGCCCTCCGCCGAGGACCACGGTGACGGCCGGTCCCCGGGGGCGACGGAGTGAGCCACGTGCCGCCCGCACCCGGACGCCCGGGGGGACCGTCCGGCGTCGCGCCCGCGTGGCGCGGCCAGCGCGGGCTGGTCCCGGACGACGCCGTCCTGCCGGCCGGTCGGGACACCGCCGGCTGGGGCGTGCACCGGGTGATGGGCATGGAGACCGAGTTCGGCGTGCACGCCCCCGACAACCCCGGGGCGGGGCACACCGTGCTCTCCACCGAGGTGGTGAACGCCTACGCGGACGTGGTCACGGCCGAGGGGGGCGCCGTGGCCGGGACCGAATGGGACTACGGGGAGGAGTCCCCGCTGGTGGACGCCCGCGGCTGGCAGCTGCCCCGCTCGGCCGCCCACCCCACCCAGCTGACCGACCGGCCGCTGACGGACGACGACGGCAACCCCGTGCACCTGGTCATGAACCTCGTGCTGCCCAACGGCGCCCGGTTCTACGTGGACCACGCCCACCCCGAGTACTCCGCGCCGGAGACCACGAACCCGCTGGACGCCATGGTCTGGGACCAGGCGGGGGACCGGGTGGCCCTCGCGGCCTCCCGGCGGATCGCCCAGGCCCCGGGCGAGCCCCAGGTGCTGCTGTACAAGAACAACACGGACAACAAGTCCGTCTCCTACGGCGCGCACGAGAACTACCTCGTGACCCGCGCCCTGGACTTCGATGAACTCGCGGCCCGGCTCCTCCCGTTCTTCGCGGCCCGTCAGGTGGTCTGCGGGGCGGGCCGGGTGGGGATCGGGACGACCGGCCGCACGCCGGGCTTCCAGATCAGCCAGCGGGCGGACTTCTTCGAGGAACAGGTCGGCCTGGAGACCACGATCCGCCGGCCGATCGTCAACACCCGCGACGAACCCCACGCGGACCAGGAACGGTACCGGCGGCTGCACGTGATCATCGGGGACGCCAACCTGTCGCAGTACGCCACGTGGCTGCGGTGCGGGATGACCGCACTCGTGCTGTCCATGATCGAACTGGGCACGTGCCCGGTGCTCGAGCTGCGGGACCCCGTCGAGGCCCTGCAGTCGATCAGCCACGACCCCACCCTGGGCACCACGGTCGGGCTGGTCGACGGCCGCCGGCTCACGGGCGTGGACCTGATGGACCTGTACCGGGACGCCGCCGCCGCGCACGTGGAGCGGTTCGGAATGACCGACCCGGCCACGCTGGACGTCCTGCAGGCCTGGGGGGAGACCCTCGAGCTGCTCCGCTCGGATCCGGCCGCGCTGGCCGACCGGCTGGACTGGGTGGCCAAGTACCAGCTGCTCTCGGGCTACCGCCAGCGCCACGGGGTGGGCTGGGACGATCCGCGCATCGGCATGCTGGACCTGCAGTACGCCGACCTGCGGCCGGACAAGGGGCTGCACGCCGCCCTGGTCCGCCGGGGCTCGATGCGCACCCTGGTGCCGGAGGAGACGGTGCAGCGGGCCGTGCACACCCCGCCGGCGGACACCCGTGCGTGGGCGAGGGGCCGGACGGTGGGCGTCTTCGGCCAGCACGTCGTGGGCGCCAGCTGGGACACCCTGCTGCTGCGCCGGGACGGCGAGGGCCGCCTGTACCGCTTCCACCAGCGCGAGCCGCTCTCGGCCACGGCACAGCAGATGGCCGGGGTGTACGACGACGGCGCCGCACCCGGGTCCTTCGACCGCCTGCTGGCGGCCCTGTCCGGCGCCCAGGCGGACCCGCGGGCGTAGGCTGGGGGCACCCGACAGACGCAGGAGGCACGATGTCACAGCAGTACAGCGGATCGAGGTCCGAGCGCGAGGAGGACGTTCCGGCGCCGGAACCGGCCCCCGCGGGCGGCTCCGCACAGGCCGGCACCACCGACCTGGACAGCCTGCTGGACGAGATCGACTCGGTGCTGGAGACCAATGCCGAGGAGTTCGTCAAAGGCTTCGTCCAGAAGGGCGGGCAGTAACCGCCCATGGACCGCAGGATCTATGGCGTCGAGACCGAGTTCGGCGTGCACTACTCCCACCCGGGAGCCCGTCCGCTGACCCCGGAGGAGGTGGCCCGCTACCTCTTCCGCCCCGTCGTCGAGTGGGGACGGTCCTCGAACGTCTTCGTCTCCAACGGGTCCCGGCTCTACCTGGACGTGGGCTCCCACCCGGAGTACGCGACCGCCGAGTGCTCCACCCTGGACGAACTCGTCGCGGTGGACAAGGCCGGCGAGGTGATGATGCAGCAGCTCATCGACCAGGCCACGGAACGGATGGCCGCGGACGGATTCACGGGCACCATCTACCTGTACAAGAACAACGCCGACTCCGCCGGAAACTCCTACGGCTCCCATGAGAACTACCTGCTGAACCGGCGCACCGAGTTCCGCCGCCTGTCCGAGGCCCTGATCCCCTTCCTCATCACCCGGCAGCTGTACGCCGGGGCCGGGAAGGTGGTGGCGCCGCGGACCGGGGACACCGACCCGGGCACCCTGGACCGGGACCGGCCGGACGGCGCGCACTTCGCCTTCTCGCAGCGTGCCGACCACGTCATGGAGGGCATCTCCTCGGCCACCACCCGTTCGAGGCCGATCATCAACACGCGCGATGAACCGCACGCGGACGCCGCGGAGTACCGGCGCCTGCACGTGATCGTGGGGGACTCGAACATGTCCGAGACCACCCAACTGGTCCGGTTCGGCGCCACGGACCTGATGCTGCGGATGATCGAGGCCGGCACGCCCCTGGGCGACCACCAGCTGGAGAACCCCATCCTGGCGATCCGCCAGGTCTCGCACGACCTCACCGGCACCGCCGAGCTGTCCCTGCGCTCGGGACAGCGCCGGTCCGCGCTGCAGCTGCAACGGCACTACCTGGAGCAGGCCACCGCGTTCGTCGAGCGGCACGGGGCCCACCACGACCGCCTCGACGCCGTGCTCGACCTGTGGGAACGGGCCCTGGACGCCGTGGAACGCCAGGACCCCGCGGGCATCGACACCGAGATCGACTGGGCGATCAAGCAGCGGTTCCTGACCCGCTACGCCGACCGGCACGGGCTCGACTGGGACTCCGCCCGGCTGGCCCAGCTGGACCTGTCCTATCACGACATCACCCCCGGGCGGGGCCTGTTCACGCTGCTGCAGTCCCGCGGGGCGGCGGCCCGTTTCCTGGACGACGACGCCGTCCGGCAGGCGGTCGACACCCCACCGGCCACGACCCGCGCCGCACTGCGGGGGCGGTTCATCCAGGCGGCCCGCGAGTCCGGGCAGCCCTATGCGGTGGACTGGACGCACCTGAAACTCTCCGACCGGCCCCTGCTGACCGTCACCACCAAGGACCCGTTCCAGACCTCGTCCGAGCGGCTGGACGAACTGCTGCGGTCCATCCCGTCACCGGACCACGCCCCGGCCGAGGGACACCGGGACGGCGATGCGTCCAGCATCCATCCAGTGTGACGTGGCACAGTAGAGTGTCCGGGTCCCACCCCGGAGAGGGTTCCCCGGCGCCGACCGCGCCGCGGGCCCGCTGGCACTACCGAAGGATCCCATGACTGGTACCGCCCCCCGTTCCGCACCCCGCTCCCTGACCCGGTCCCCGCGCCGTCTCCGGGCGGCCGCGCCCCTGGGGATCGCCCTGGCCGGGGCGCTGCTGCTGGCCGGCTGCGCCGAACCGGAGGCGCGCGGCGCCGGAGACAAGGAGGCCCTCAAGCCGGTCTCGCTCTCGGTCGCCGAGGACGGGAGCCCGGAGGTCACCGTGGACGGGGAGATCGAGACCGACCAGGTCTCCTCCCGCGTCCTGAAGGACGGGGACGGCGAGGAGATCGAGCCGGGGGACGTCGCCATGGTCCAGACCGCCGTGGTGGACCCTGCCACGGGCGAGGTCACCGCGGACAACTTCACCCAGGGCTCGGAGGCGGTCCACCTCACGGAGGGGCTGAAGCAGGCGAACGAGGTCCTGTACAACATGATCGACCAGAACCGGGTCGGTGCGCAGGTCGCCTTCTTCATGCCCGCGGGGCAGCAGGGCCAGGGCGCCAGTGACCAGCTCATGGTCTTCCAGATCGCCGGGGCGAGCCCGGCCCGCGCCACCGGGGAGTCCGTCGGGGACGTCGACCCGAAGCTGCCCGCGGTGACGCTGGACGAGGAGTCCGGTGAGCCCACCATCGCCAAGCCCGAGGGCAAGGCTCCCCAGGACCTGGTGGTCCAGCCGCTCATCCAGGGAGATGGTGCCGAGGTGGGAGCCCAGGACTACGTCACCGTCCAGTACAAGGGCATCAAGTGGTCCGACGGTGAGGAGTTCGACTCCTCCTGGTCCCGGGACGAGCTCTCCGGCTTCCAGCTGACGGGCGTGATCGAGGGATGGACCGAGGGCCTGCAGGGCCAGAAGGTCGGTTCCCAGGTCCTGCTCGTCGTGCCGCCGGCGAAGGGTTACGGCGGCTCCGAGCACGAGCTGTCCAAGGAGACCCTGGTCTTCGTCGTCGACATCATCCACGCCATGCCCCCGGCCCAGCCGGCCGAACAGCCCCAGGGCGGTACCGGCGAGTCCACGGAGGGGGCCTCCGCCGAGCCCTCCCCGTCCGCCTCGGAGTAGTCCCGGGTCCGGCCGGCCCCCTGCCGAGTCTTCAGTAGGATGGGCTGGCGCACCTCCCCCTCACCTGGAAGGAACCCCACCCATGTCCTTCGGACAGCGCAACTATGACCGTTCCCGCCCCGAGATCGAATTCCCGGGGGAGACCCCACCGGAGGACCTCGTCATCGAGGACCTGATCGAGGGCTCCGGTCCCGCCGTGCAGGCCGGGGACAACGTCGAGTGCCACTACGTCGGGGTCGCCTGGTCCACCGGCGCCGAGTTCGACGCCTCCTGGAACCGCGGACAGCCGCTGCCCTTCACGGTGGGCGTCGGCCAGGTCATCAAGGGCTGGGACGACGGGCTGCTGGGCATGAAGCCCGGGGGACGCCGCCGGCTGGAGATCCCGCCGCACCTGGCCTACGGGGACAACGGCGCCGGTGCGGAGATCGGCCCCGGGGAGACCCTCATCTTCGTCGTGGACCTCGTCGACGTCCGCTGATCCCCGGCGTGAGCGCACCCTCGTCCCCGGATCCGGCCTTCCAGCCCCCGGCCACGGAGCGCATCGTCTCCGTGCTGTGGCTGCTGCTCGCCCATGAACGCCGCGGTGTCACGAAGGACGCCCTGCGCCGCTACGTGGACGGTTATGCCGCCGCGACCTCGGAGCAGGCCTTCGAGAAGATGTTCACCCGGGACAAGGAGGTCCTGAAGGACATCGGGGTGCCCCTCAGGGCCCACGAGGTCCAGGAGACCGGGAACTGGGAGGGTGCGGAACGTGCCGACGAGGTGCGCTACCGCATCGACCCCGGGCAGATGTACCTGCCGCACGTCGACTTCACCAACGCCGAGCGCCTCGCCCTGGTCAGGGCCCGCTCGGCGTGGCAGGGCTCCGACGTCGACCGCGCCGTGGTCCGCGCGCTCGGCAGGCTCGATGCGGGGGAGGACTGGGTGGCGGCCACCTCCACCTCCGACCACGAGGCCTTCGGGGCCCGGCTGGCCGGTGCCGACCGCACCCTCACTGCCCTGGCCGATGCGGTCCGGGGCCAGTCCGTCATCGCCTTCGACTACCGCACCGCCGGTGCGCCGGAGGCGCACCGGCGTACCGTGCGGGCCTGGGCCCTGACCAACCCCACGGGCGTCTGGTACCTCGTCGGCTGGGACCTCGACCGTCAGGCCCAGCGGACGTTCCGGCTCACGCGCATGGAGTCCGAACCCCGCCCGGCCACGGACGGCGGACGCCCGGCTCCCGGGCGCCCCGCGGGCTTCGACCTGCAGGCCGTGCGCGACCTCGTCTCCGGTGAACGGGAACCGGCCACGGTGGACCTGGAGCTGCGCCCCGGCCGGGCGGTCGGGCTGCGCCTGGGCGCCGAGCCCCGGGGGACCACCCCTGACGGCTGGGACCGGGTGACCCTGGGATACACCCGCCCGGCCGAACTGGCCGGCTCCGTCGCCGCGGCCGGACCCACCGCGCGGGTGCCGGCAACCTCGGCCACGGTGCGCGACGCCGTCGTGCGCCTGCTGGACGGTGCCCTGGCGGCCCACCGGCTGCCCGTCCCGCCCTATGAGCTGGCCGAACCGCGACGCCGCCGCAACCGCCGCAGTGACCGGGACAGGGTCGCGACCATGGTGGACGTCATCGGGCTGATCAACCAGCGTGGGGCCATGCCCCGCACCGAGCTGGCGGAGCGGCTCGACGTCACCGACGCGGAACTGGAGAGGATCCTCCAGGAGCTCCAGTTCTGCGGGATGCCCGAGCGGTACTTCGCCGGCGAGCAATTCGAGGTCGAGGACCAGGACGGGCGGATACGCATCAGCCAGGCGGAGGACCTGTCCGGTCCGCTGCGGCTGAGCATCCCGGAGGCCGCTGCCCTGCTCGTCGGGCTGCGCGCCTCCGCGGGCATCCCCGGACTGTCCGAGGAGGAGCGTGACGCCGCGCGGACGGCGCTGGCCAAGATCGTGGCCGCGTCCGGCCCCGAGGTGGAGCGCGCGGCGGACGGCATCAACGCCCGGTTCGACTTCGGCCCCTACGCCGAGGTGGCGGGGCGACTGCACGCCGCGGTGCGGGAGCGCCGGGTGCTGACCATCACGTACCACGCCGCCGGGCGGGACGAGCAGAGCCGGCGCGAGGTCGAGCCCCTGCGGATCACCACCGAGGGCGGGCACGGCTACCTCCAGGCGTGGTGCCGGCACCAGGAGGGGCTGCGCAACTTCCGGCTCGACCGGATCGGGGAGATCGAGGAGACCGGGGAGATCCACGCCGGGCGGCAGGTGGCCCTGGACGGGCCGCTGTTCTCCCCGCACGGCGCCGAGAGCACCGCCCACGTGCTCTTCGCCCACCGGATCCGGGACCTGGCCGACGGGTTCCGCCCCGAGCGCACGGCCACGCTGGCGGACGGGTCCGTGGTGGCCGAGGTTCGTCTCACCTCCGCGGACTACGCGCGCGCCCAGGCCGCCCGGCACGGGGGTGAATTCCGCGTGCTGTCACCGGCATCACTCGTCGACGCGGTGACCGGCTGGCTCGCGGAGGCCAGGGCCGGTTATGACGTGCCCGAGGCGTCCCCGCCCAGCCCCGTGCCGTAGACTCGAACCGTTCAATCGAAAGGACGTCCTCATGTTCGCCGGACTCCAGGGATGGCAGCTCGTCATCATCATCGCCCTGGTGCTGCTGTTGTTCGCAGCACCCAAGCTGCCCGCAATGGCCCGCAACCTCGGGCAGTCCATGCGGATCTTCAAGTCCGAGGTCAAGCAGATGAAGGACGACGACGGACACGGCAGGAGCACGGGCCAGGACGGCTCCGCCCCGGTCGAGGGCCGCATCGTCGACGGTGGCCAGGCCGACGCCCCGCGCGCCGGCGACCGCCGCACCACCGGTTCCGACGACCAGAAGTAGGCGGGCGGTCCGCACTCCATGTCGACCGCTTCCGAGGCCGGCCGCTCCCGGCGCGTCCGCGTGTCCCGGAGGAAGAACCCCGACGGGCAGATGCCCCTCAAGGACCACCTGAGGGAACTGCGCAACCGGCTGATCATCGCCGGCATCGGGCTCTTGCTCGGCGCCATCGTCGGGTTCATCATCTACCAGCCGTTCTTCTCGGCCCTGATCGACCCGGTCCACCGGCTCTCGGACGAGGGGCGGATCGTGACCGTGGCCTTCAGCGCCGTGGGCCAGCCCTTCGACATCATGCTGCAGGTCGCGCTCTTCGTGGGCGTGGTCATCTCCAGCCCCGTCTGGCTCTACCAGCTCTGGGCCTTCGTGGTCCCCGGGCTGAAGAAGAAGGAGAAGCGCTACGCGCTGGGCTTCATCGCCGCGGCCGTCCCGCTGTTCGTCCTCGGCGTCGGGCTGGGCTGGCTCGTGCTCCCGGAGGCCGTCCAGTTCTTCGTGGGCCTGTCCCCGGAGGGCACGGCGAACGTCATCACCGCGGACGTGTACATCCCGTTCGTGCTGCGGCTGTTCCTCGCCTTCGGGGTGGCCCTGGTGCTGCCCGTCGTGCTGGTCGGCCTGAACATGCTCGGGGTGCTGCCCGGGCGGCAGATCCTCAAGCACTGGCGCATCACGGTCTTCGTCATCGCCCTGATCGCCGCCCTGGCCGCGCCGGGGTCCGACGCGATGACCATGTTCTACCTGGCCATCCCCCTGGTGCTGCTCTTCGGCGTGGCCATCGTCATCTGCCTGATCAACGACCGGCGCCGGGCCCGGCGCACGGCGCGGCTCGAGCAGGCCAACGAGGACTACCTCGGCACCGGGCCCACGCCGCTGCGCGACCTCTGACCCCGCACGCCCCGGGGGGACCGCAGGAGGGGCATGTCCTAGGCTGGGTGCATGGCACCTTCCGCGGATGACACCACCGGCCGGCTGAGCCCCGCGGAGCGGTACGCCGCAGCCCGCCGCCGTACCGCCGAGGCGAAGACCGAGCTGGGCCGGTTCACCGCCACCCTGGACTTCCCGCTGGACCCCTTCCAGGACCAGGCCTGCCGAGAGCTCGAGGCCGGCAACGGCGTGCTCGTGGCCGCCCCCACCGGGGCCGGCAAGACCGTGGTGGGCGAGTTCGCGATCCACCTGGCCCTCGCCGCCGGCCAGAAGGCGTTCTACACCACCCCGATCAAGGCCCTGAGCAACCAGAAGTACCAGGACCTCGTCGCCACCTACGGCACGGAACGGGTGGGCCTGCTCACCGGTGACACCGCCATCAACTCGCACGCCGACGTGGTGGTGATGACCACCGAGGTGCTGCGCAACATGCTCTACGCGGACTCCGACACCCTCGTCAACCTGGGTTTCGTGGTCATGGACGAGGTGCACTACCTGGCCGACCGGTTCCGCGGCGCGGTGTGGGAGGAGGTCATCATCCACCTGCCCGAGCACGTGCAGCTGGTCTCGCTCTCCGCCACGGTCTCCAACGCCGAGGAGTTCGGGGCCTGGCTGGACACCGTCCGCGGGTCCACGGCCGTGGTCGTCTCCGAGCACCGGCCCGTGCCCCTGTGGCAGTACGTGATGGCCGGGACCCAGCTGTACGACCTGTTCGCCACGGAGGTCGCCTTCGACGAGATCGGCCCGGACACCCCGGTGCGGGACCCCGCCGATCCCGACGCCGGCCCCACGGGAACCCCGCAGCCCACCGGTCAGCTCGTGCTCAACCCCGAGCTGGCCCGGTTGGCCGAGGACCAGCGACGGCGGGAGGAACGCAGCGACTGGGGTCGGCCGAACCGTCAGCAGTACGGCGGCGGCCGGGGCGGCCGCGGGAGCGGGCCCCGGGGGCGCGGCAGGGGCGGGGGAAAGCCCGCCCGAGGACAGCGGAACACGGCGTCCCCGGGTTACGGACGCCGTGAGGACGTCACCACCACGCGGTACGACGGCGGTGGCTCCGGTGGGCCGGGACCGGCCGGAGGCCGTCACGAGGCTCCGCAGCGCGCCCGCAGCGACCTGCGCGTGTCCCGTCCCGGCATGGTCCGCACCCTGGAACGCGAGGGCCTGCTGCCCTGCATCACCTTCGTCTTCTCGCGCGCCGGCTGTGACGGTGCCGTGGAGCAGTGCCTGTGGGCCGGACTGGACCTGACCACTCCGGGAGAGAAGCAGCAGATCCAGTCCGTGGTGGACGAGGCCGCCGGATCGCTGCCGCCCGAGGACCTGGACGTGTTGGGGTTCTGGGGCTGGCGGGACGGGTTGTCCCGGGGCTTCGCCGCCCACCACGCCGGTATGCTCCCGCCGTTCAAGGAGGTCGTGGAGAAGCTGTTCGGCGCCGGCCTGGTCAAGGTCGTCTTCGCCACCGAGACCCTGGCCCTCGGCGTGAACATGCCGGCCCGCACCGTGGTGATCGAGAAGCTGGAGAAGTTCAACGGCGAGGCCCACGTCAACATCACCGCGGGGGAGTACACCCAGCTGACCGGGCGGGCGGGACGCCGGGGGATCGACGTCGAGGGCCACGCCGTGGTGCTCTGGCGGCCCGGACTGGATCCGGCCGCCGTGGCCGGGCTGGCCTCGCGCCGGACCTACCCGCTAAACTCCTCGTTCCGGCCCACCTACAACATGTCCGTGAACCTCATCGCCCAGTTCGGCCTCGAGCGCTCCCGCACCATCCTGGAGTCCTCGTTCGCGCAGTTCCAGGCGGACCGCTCGGTCGTGGGCCTGGCCCGCGAGGTCCGCAGCCGCGAGGAGTCGCTGGCCGGTTACGAGAAGTCCATGACCTGCCACCTGGGGGACTTCACCGAGTACGCCCGGCTGCGCAAGGAACTCTCGGAGGCGGAGAAGGACTCCTCCAAGGGCCGCCACCGCGCCCGCCAGCGGGCGGTCAAGGAGTCCCTGGCCAACCTGCTGCCCGGGGACGTCGTCGAGGTGCCCGGGCCACGCCGGCTGGGCACCGTCGTCGTGGTGTTCCCCGCCGGCAACCCGGCGAACCCGCGGGTCGGCGTGATCACCCAGCAGGCCCAGCTGCGCCGCATCTCCACCGAGGACCTCGATGCCCCCGTGGACCCGGTGGCCGGGGCCAGGCTGCCGCAGAACATCCAGGTGAAGACCCCCAGCCAGCGCAAGGACATCGCCTCCGCCATGCGGTCGGCCCTGCGCGAGCACCGCCCGGCGCCCGGTGGCCGGTCCACCGCGGGCTTCCGGTTCCGGGACGAGGGAGCCGGGGAACGGGTCGAGGACCTGAGACGGCAATTGGAGCGGCACCCCTGCCACGGGTGCCGGGACCGCGAGGAGCACGCCCGCTGGGCCGAGCGCTGGTGGAAGCTGCGCAAGGAGGTGGACCAGCTCTCCGCCCGCATCGCCGGGCGCACGAACACGATCGCCCGCGCGTTCGACCGATTGACCGGCCTGCTCACCACCTACGGTTACGTGGACGCCGAGGCCGCGGTGGCCGGGGCCGTGGCCGGGACCACGGCGTCCCCGGGGGTGACCGCCTCCGGCCAGACGCTGCGCCGGATCTACGGTGAGCGGGACCTGCTGACCTCCCTGTTGCTCGAGGACGGCCTGGCGCGCGAACTCGACCCGGAGGAACTGGCGGGCTTCGCGGCCCTGCTGGTCTACCAGGCCAAGGGCGACGAGACCGTGGGCATCCCGCAGATGCCCACCGCCCGGCTCCAGGAGGTCCTGGACCGCACCGGTGAGCACTGGTACGAGCTCCAGCTGGCCGAACGGGGTGCCCAGCTCGAACCGACGCCCGAGCCGGACGCCGGACTGGTCTGGCCCATCCACCGGTGGGCCCGGGGACGGAACCTGCGCGACGCCCTCAAGGGCACGGACCTCGCCGCGGGGGACTTCGTGCGGTGGGCCCGCCAGGTGATCGACCTGCTGGACCAGCTCTCCAAGGTGCCGGGCCACCCCGGGTTGCCGCGCCAGTGCCAGCGTGCCGTGGATCTCATCCGCCGCGGCGTGGTCGCGTACTCGAGTGTGGATACGCTGGACGGATGACCACTCTCTACGTCAACGGCACCATCCACTCCGCGTCCGACCCCTACGCCACGGCCGTGCTCGTGGACGGCGGGTCCGTCGCCTGGGTCGGAACCGATGACACCGCCGACCAGATGCGGTTGCGCGCCGGGGCGGACTGGGAGGTCGTGGACCTTGATGAGGCCCTCGTGGTCCCCGCCTTCGTGGACTCGCTCGGCCCGGCCACCGGTGCCGACCCCGCGTCGTCGGGGGTGTTCCTCTCGGTGGCCATCGGCACCGTCGGCACCGCCGGCACTGCGGGTTCCGTCAGGGGCGACGGCGCCGCCACCGTGACCTACCGGCCGGTCGAGGCAGACCGGGTGCCCCGGTCCCTCCAGGAGGCCCGCGTCGCGGCGGGGGAGGGCGACGCCGGGGGTACGGCCGTGGCCGGACTGGCCGCCGGCGTGGGGCCGGAGGGGCTGGATGCCGGGGCCGCGGCCCATCTGGCCGGCGTGGCCACCGAGGCCGGCGTCCAGGTGTACTTCCTGCCGGAGGACGCCGAGGGCCTGGAGGCCGTGATCGCCGCCGTCGCCGGGGCCGCCGATGCCCAGGGGCAGGCCGCCACCGGGCGGGCCCGGCACCGCGTCGCGTGGAACGGCCCCGTTGCGGAGTCCACGATCGAGCACCTGGCCCGCCTGGGCGTGTCCGTGACCGTGGTCCCGGACGCCACCGGTGCCATCCTCGCGCCCGTCGCCTCGCTGCTCGCCCGGGGGGTTCCGGTCTGCCTCGGCACCGGGGCCGGGCCCGGGGACCTCTGGTCGGCCATCCGGGCCTGCCTCGAGCACGGGGACCCGGACCAGCGGATCTCCGCCCGGGCCGGTTTCACCGCCGCCCCCCGGGCCGGGCTGCGCGCGCTGCCCGCCGCCGTCGCCGACCGGTTCGGGACGGCCGGCCGGATCGCACCGTCCGCTCCGGCCACGTTCGGCATCTGGGCCACGGAGGCGCTCAGCGTGCAGGCACCGGATGGACGCGTGGCCGCCTGGAGCACCGACACCCGCGCCGGGACCCCGCTGCTTCCGGTCCTCGAGGAGGGCACCGCGGCCCCGCGGTGCGTGGCCACGGTCGTGGACGGCGCCCTCGCCCACCGGTCCTGAGCCCCCCCGGCCGTCCCCTCCCCGACGGCCACCCCTATACTTGACTGCCAATGCCCCCGGACGACCCGAAGGACTTCTCCAGCATGCGCGTGCTCACCATCATCCCCACGTACAACGAGATCGAGTCACTGCCCCGCACCCTCGATCGACTGCGCGTGGCCGTCCCGGAGTCGGACGTGCTGGTGGTGGACGACGCCTCGCCGGACGGCACGGGCCAGTGGGCCGATGATGCAGCCTCCTCGGACGCGCAGGTCCACGTCCTGCACCGGACCCAGAAGAACGGGCTGGGCGGGGCGTACATCGCCGGCTTCCGCTGGGGCCTGGAGCGCGGGTACGACGTGCTGGTGGAGATGGACGCCGACGGCTCCCACCAGCCGGAACAGCTGCCCCGGCTGCTCGAGGCCGTCGACGGCGCGGACCTGGTGATCGGCTCCCGTCGCGTCCCGGGCGGCAAGATGGTGAACTGGCCGGCCCACCGCAAGCTCATCTCGGCCTGCGGCTCGCTGTACCCCCGGATCATGCTCGGCCTGAAGCTCACCGACGTCACCGCCGGCTACCGCGCCTACCGTGCGGACACGCTGCGCGCGATCGACCTGGACGACGTCCAGTCCAAGGGCTACGGCTTCCAGGTCGACATGACCTTCCGCACGGCGCTGCTGGGCAAGCGGATCACCGAGGTGCCGATCACCTTCGTGGAACGCGAGTACGGCGAGTCCAAGATGAGCGGGAACATCATCACCGAGGCCGTCGTCTCGGTGACCCAGTGGGGCCTGCAGGCCCGGTGGAACGTCCTCAAGGCCCGGTTCGGCGGCTGAGCCCCGGAAGGCGCCCGGCGCCGGACCCGGCGCAGGGAACAGCAGAGGCCCGCATCGATCGCGATGCGGGCCTCTGCTGCCGGGCGGTCCGGGACGTCCCGGCGCTCAGCAACCGGTCAGGAGCTGGTCTTCTCGCCCCGGCGTTCGCGGAGCTTGTTCAGCTGGCCCTCCAGGGCCTCCTCGAGCTCCTCGATGCTGCGCCGCTCCAGGAGCATGTCCCAGTGGGTGCGGACCGGCTTGGCGTCGGTCTGGTCCGGCTTCTCGCCGTCGACCAGGAGCGCCTCCTTGCCGGTCTTCGAGGTCCAGGTGGCGGGGATCTCCGCGTCCGTGGCGAACACCACGAACACCTGCTCACCGTCCTCGGTGCGGTACTCGACCCGCTGACGCGGGGCTGGCTCCACTCCGGACTCGGACTCCATGGACTGGGCGCCCAGGCGCATGCCGCGCAGGCTGCGGTCGCTCATTCGGTCTCCTTCCGGCCCCCATCGGGGCGGTACGACGTCGACCCACCAGTCTACCGTGCACCGTCGGGTACCTCGGCCGGTCCGGCGGGGGGATCTGAGGGTGCCAACGCCTCAGGACCCATCTTTGTTCCCGCCCTCGCCGATCCGGCCCTCCGGGCTGACCGCGTCCGTCCCCCCGGGGGCACGCCGCGGCATGGTGGGCGCGTCCGCAGGGGAGGTCGAGGCCTGCAGGGCGCGCTCGGCGGTCGCCGAGTGCTCGTCCTCCAGGATCGCCGGCGGCGCCAGCGCCTCCTCCAGTGGGGTGTCCGTGATGGCGCCCAGGCCCTGGCCGGCCTCGCTCAGCTCGGCGGCGGTGGTCGGTCGCGGTTCCCGCCGGCGGCCCCGGGGCCGGGCGTCGGCCTCGCCGTCATCGTCTCCGCTCGACGATCCGCCGTCCAGGTCCTGCACGGCGGACTCCGCCGAGCCGGAGCCGCCGAAGGCCGAACCCATCCGGCCCAGGGCGTCCGTGAGCTCCGCGGGGATGACCCACACCTTGTTCGACTCGCCCTCGGCGATCTTCGGCAGCGTCTCGAGGTACTTGTAGGCGAGCAGGTCCGGGTCCGGGCGGCCCTCATGGATGGCCTCGAACACCACGTGGATGGCCTCCGCCTCGGCGTTGGCACGCAGGATGCGGGCCTGGGCGTCACCCTCGGCCTCGAGGATCGCGGCCTGGCGCTCACCCTCGGCGGTGAGGATCTCGGCCTGCTTGGTGCCCTCGGCGGTCAGGATGGCGGCACGGCGGTCCCGCTCGGCGCGCATCTGCTTCTCCATCGAGTCCTGGATGGAGTGCGGCGGGTCGATGGCCTTGAGTTCCACGCGCGAGACCCGCAGTCCCCACTTGCCGGTGGCCTCGTCCAGCACCCCGCGCAGCTGGTTGTTGATCGAGTCACGGCTCGTCAGCGCGACCTCGAGGTTCATGCCGCCGACCACGTTGCGCAGCGTGGTGGTGGTGAGCTGTTCCACCGCGTGGATGTAGTTGTTGATCTCGTAGGTGGCCGCCTTGGCGTCGGTCACCTGGAAGTACACCACCGTGTCGATGGACACCACGAGGTTGTCCTCCGTGATCACCGGCTGGGGCGGGAAGGACACCACCTGTTCCCGCATGTCCATCAGGGGCCGCATCCGGTCGATGAACGGGATCATCAGCGTCAGCCCGGCCCCCCGGGTGCTCTGGTACTTGCCCAGGCGCTCGACGATGCCGGCCCGCGCCTGGGGCACGATCCGCACCGCCCGGATCAGGATGATGGCCACCAGGACCGCTACGACGATGAGCACGATAAGGACTTCCACGCCCTTGCTCCCTCCTGCGGTCCGCGGACCGCCTGCTGTTCATGCTGGGTAGGTTGTGCGCCGGGTCAGGGTCCGTCGGTCTGGTCGGCCTGGCCGGACTCCCAGTCGATGCTCGGACGGGGGTGGATGATGAGCGTGGCCCCCTGGACCCTGTCGATCTCCACCTCGGAACCGGCCGGGATGAGGACCCCGGTGGCCGAGCGCGCCGTCCACGTCTCGCCGTCCACCTTCGCCAGCCCGGAGTCACCCGTGGTGTCCTCCAGGACCACGGCCGTCCGGCCGGGCAGGGTGTCCACGTTGGTCAGCTGGTCCGCCGGCCCCTTCTTCAGGTGCCGCAGGGCCGTCGGCCGCACGGCCGCCAGCATCAGCAGGGACGTCCCGGAGAACATGACGATCTGCAGCCAGGCCTCACCACCGGCCAGTGCCGTGGCGAGCGCGGCCGCCGCACCGGCGGCGAGCATGAGGAACACGAGGTCCAGGATGAAGACCTCCACCACGGCGAACACGACGGCCACGGTCAGCCAGAACGCCCAGAGGTTGTCACCGACCCATTCGACCATCGTGGCCTCCTGCCCGCGCGATGTGCGCCCTTCCCCCCATCCTGCCTGCTCACCACGGCATCCGACAACGTAGGTTATGCACATGCGACCAGAGCAGCTCGACCTCATCACCTCCACCGGGACGCCCTCGCTCACCCCGGACGGCCGGCACCTCGTGGTCGCCACCTCCCGCGCGGACTTCGGGACGGACGGTTACACCGGTCAGCTGTGGCTCATCTCGACGGACGGTGCGGCCCCGCCGCGGCGCCTGACGCGTGGCTACCGGGATGCCGGCCCGCGCGTGGCCCCGGACGGGAGGAGCGTTGCCTTCCTGCGCACGCCAGCCCCGGGAACCGGCCACGGCGCCGGGATCGACCGGGACACCCCGGCCGACTCCGCGCCGCAGCTGGTGCTGCTGCCCCTGGACGGCGGCGAGGCGCGGTTCCTCACCGACCGGCCCCTGGGGGTCACCCAGTTCAACTGGTCCCCGGACTCCTCCCGGATCGTGTTCAGCGCCGCGGTGCCCGAGGCCGGTCGCTACGGCACGCTGCCCGACGTCGGCCCGGCGCAGGAGGACCCGCGACTGTTCACCGGGCCGGACCACCGCGAGAACGGACGGGGCTACACCACCGACCAGCGGGCCCAGTTGTTCGAGATCGAGCTCCCCGACCCGGACGGGGAACCCGTGTTCGCCCCGCGGGGACGGGCGAAGGCCGCCGCCGCGCCGGGCCCGGCCGTGCCACCGGCCCGTCAGCTCACCGGTGGGGAGCGCGAGGCCACCGATCCGGTCTACGCCGCCGACGGCCGGCACGTGTTCTTCACCACCACGCCCGGGGCGGGCGCCGGGCTGGACCTGCGGACCGCCGTCGCCGTGGTCGACACCCGCGCCGTGGAGCCGGCGGGTCCCCACGACGGCTCCGTCCGGCTCGTGGCGGGCGGACGCGAGGTACGGACGTCCTTCTCCGGGCCGTGCGTCTCCCGCAACGGGGAATGGCTCTACCT
>NZ_CALMQR010000134.1:0-75418 GCF_937871995.1 uncultured Citricoccus sp.
CGGACGTCTGCAAGCACTGCACCAACGCCGGTTGTCTGGACGTGTGCCCGACCGGGGCGCTGTTCCGCACCGAGCACGGGACCGTGGTGGTCCAGGACGACGTCTGCAACGGCTGCGGCACGTGCGTGGCCGGCTGCCCGTTCGGGGTCATCGAGCGGCGCAAGGACGGCATCGCCCAGCCGAAGACGGAGCGCTCCGCGGCCCCGGTCACGCCCACCGGGCCCGGGAAGCCGGAGAAGGCCCGCAACGTCGGCGTGGCCCAGAAGTGCACGCTCTGCTATGACCGGCTCGTCGACGACCAGACCCCGGCCTGCGCCCAGGCCTGCCCGACGACGTCCATCAAGTACGGCGAACGTGAGGACCTGGTGAGCGGGGCCCGGGAGCGGGTGGCCCGGTTGCACGCCGAGGGGCGCACCGAGGCCCGGCTCTACGGGGCCAACCCGAACGACGGGGTCGGCGGGACTGGGTCGGTGTTCCTGCTGCTGGACGAGCCGGAGGTCTATGGCCTGCCGCCGGACCCCCGCGTGCCGACCGCCGACCTGCCCCGCATGTACGCCCGCGCCGGGATCGCCATGGCCGGCATGGCCGCGGCGTCCGCGCTCGCGTTCGTGCTGGGAGGACGCCGGTGACCACCTCCGAGTTCGACCGTTACCGCCCGCCGGAGGAGCCCCGCCGCCGCAGGAACCGGGACTCGCCCGCCGCGGGCCACGAGGCGTCGGCGTATGCCGTGGGCACGGCGACGGCCGCCGGCGGGCCCACCGCACCGGCCGGCGCCGCCCCGGGTGCAGGCAGGCGCCGCGGGGGACTGGCCCCGGCCGGCAGCGACGGTGCGCGCGAGATGGCCATGGTGCCGGAACCCGAGTTCGTCTCCGCCGACGGCTACTACGGCCGCCCCGTGGTCAAGGCCCCGCCGTGGGACGAGCGGGTCGCGCTGTACCTGGTCTGCGGCGGGATCGCCGGCGGCCCTGCCCTGCTGGCGTTCGGGGCCCAGCTCACCGGACGCGACGTGCTGCGGCGCAACGCGCGGCTGACCGCCCTGGGGACGGCCAGCGTCGGGGCCCTCGCCCTGGTGGCGGACCTGGGCCGGCCCGAGCGGTTCCTCAACATGCTGCGTACCATCAAGCCGACCTCTCCCATGAGCCTTGGGTCGTGGATCCTGGCCGGGTTCAGCACCGGTGCCGGCGTGGCCGCCATCGCCGACGTGGACCGGATGACCGGTGAGGTGCTGCCGCTGGGCCCGTTGCGGTCCGTGCTGCGCGCGTTCGAGGCGCCGGCCGGTGCCCTGGCGGCCCTGCTCGGCGCGCCACTGGCCGGTTACACCGCCGTGCTGCTCTCGGACACCGCCATGCCCACGTGGAACGCCGCGAAGGACGACCTGCCGTTCGTGTTCGTCTCCTCCGCGTCACTGGCCTCGGGCGGGATGGCCATGATCACCACGCCGACCGTCCAGGCCGGACCGGCCCGTGCCCTCGCGCTGGCCGGGGTGGCCGGTGACCTGGTCGCCGCCCAGGCCATGGAGCGCAGGATGGACCCGGTGGCCGCCGAGCCCCTGCACCAGGGCCGCCCCGGGTGGCTGATGCGGTGGAGCGAACGGCTGGCGATCGTCGGCGGCATCGGCACGGTCGCCGCGGGGGTGACCGCACGGACCGCCCCTCGGGCCAGTCGCTGGGTCGCGGCGGCCTCGGGGGCGGCACTCGTCACGGCGTCGGCGTTCACCCGGTTCGGGGTGTTCTATGCCGGCAAGGACTCCGCCATGGACCCCCGCTACACGATCGAACCGCAGAAGCGCCGGCTGGAGGCCCGCCGCCGCGCCGGCATCACGCACGACTCCATCACCACCGCCGGCTGAACCGGCAGGCCGGTTCACCGCACGCGGATGCCGCTGCCGGCCACCGTCTCGCCGATCACCGGGTAACCCGGCACCTCGCCGACGACCAGCAGTCCGCCGGAGGTCTGGGCGTCGGCGAGCAGCAGCAGGTCCTCCTCGGACACGGGGGCGTCCGCACTCACGTGCGGGCGCACCCAGTCCAGGTTGCGGCGGGTGCCGCCGGAGACGAAGCCGTCGCGCAGGGCCTCGGCGGCGCCCTCGACGAGGGGCACCGCGGTGCGGTCGATGACCGCGCCCACGCCCGAGGCCCGCATCATCTTGTGCAGGTGGCCCAGCAGCCCGAACCCGGTGACGTCGGTGGCGGCGCGCGCCCCGGAGGCCAGGGCCGCGTCCGCGGCGTCCCTGTTCAGGGCGGTCATGGACGCGATGGCCGCGGCGAAGACCTCACCGGTCTGCTTGTGCCGGTTGTTCAGCAGCCCGACCCCGATCGGCTTGGTCAGCGTGATCGGCAGTCCCGCCTCGGCGGCGTCGTTGCGCAGCAGCCGGTCCGGATGGGCCACACCGGTGACGGCCATCCCGTACTTGGGCTCCGGGTCGTCGATGGAGTGCCCGCCGATGACCGGGCAACCGGCCTCGGTGGCCACGTCCAGCCCGCCGCGCAGCATCTCGGTCATCAGCTCCATCGGCAGCACGGACCGCGGCCAGCCCACCAGGTTCAGCGCCACGACGGGCGTGCCGCCCATCGCATAGATGTCCGAGAGGGCGTTCGCGGCCGCGATCCGGCCGAAGTCATAGGCGTCGTCCACCATCGGGGTGAAGAAGTCCGCCGTGGACAGCACGGCCAGGTCCTCCCGCAGCAGCACGGCCGCGGCGTCGTCACCGTCGTCCAGGCCGACGAGGACCTCCGCCGCGCCCGGCGTCTGCCGGCCGACCAGCCCCCGCACGGCGTCCTCCAGTTCACCCGGCGGGATCTTGCAGGCACACCCGCCACCACTGGCGTACCCGGTCAGCCGGACCGCGGCGGTCGTCGTCGGGCTCGTGCGGTCCTCGCCCCGGGCAGCGGTGGTGTCGGTGGTGTCGGTGGTGGGGGTCTCGGTCCTCGTGCCCGGCGCGGTGGTCTCCATGCGGCCACTGTAGCCACGCCCGGTGGTAGTTTCGACCATGGAGGCGTCCGGGTCCTGGTGGGCCCCCCGGTCTTCAAAACCGGTGAGGCCGGGCATCCCGGCCTGGCGGGTTCGATTCCCGTCCGCCTCCGCCAACCACGGTGCCTGCCTGCGCAGCGCACCCGCCCGCCTGCCCGAGGAGGACCGTGACCGAGCAGCGCCTCGCGCAGGACCCCCGCCGCCGGATCCCGCGCACCGATGACCTGCTGGCACTGCCCGAGGTCGCGGCCGCCCGGTCCCGGCTCAGCGAGACGGTGCTGCGGGAGGCGGTGCGGCGGGCCCAGGAACGGGCCCGATCCGGCCAGATCGCCCCCGACGACGTCGCCCCCGCCCTGGTGGCCGACCTCGCCGCCCGCTCGGCCACCAGCCTGCGTCCGGTGCTCAATGCCACCGGGGTGGTGGTCCACACCAACCTGGGCCGGGCGCCGCTGTCCGAGGCGGCCGTCCAGGCACTGGTGACGGCCAGCGGCTACGTGGACGTGGAGCTGGACCTCGCCTCCGGGGTGCGGTCCCGGCGGGGCGCGGGAACGCGGGCGGCGCTGCTGGCAGCGCTGCCGGAGGCCGAGGACGCCCTGGTGGTCAACAACGGGGCCGCCGCGCTCGTGCTGGCCACCACCGCCCTGGGCTCGGGCCGCGAGGTCATCGTCAGCCGCGGGGAGTTCGTGGAGATCGGCGCCGGCTTCCGGCTGCCGGACCTGATCGCCTCCACGGGCGCGCGGCTGCGCGAGGTCGGCACCACCAACCGGACGCACCTCGCCGACTACGCCGACGCGGTCGGTCCGGACACCGGTTGCCTGCTCAAGGTCCACCCGTCCAACTTCCGCGTCAGCGGGTTCACCGCCGCCGTGCCGGTCGCAGGGCTCAGGGACCTGGCCCTCGAGCGGGGCGTGCCGCTCGTGGTGGACGTCGGTTCGGGGCTGCTGCGCCACGACCCGGCGCTGCCGCAGGAACCGGACCTGGCCTCGGCCCTCGCCGACGGCGCGGACGTCGTCATCGCCAGTGGGGACAAGCTGCTGGGCGGCCCGCAGGCCGGACTGCTGCTGGGCCGTGCGGAGGTCATCCAGCGCCTGGCCCGGCACCCGCTCGCCCGGGCCGTCCGCGCGGACAAGCTCACCCTGGCCGCCCTGGAGGCCACGCTCATCGGGGGTCCCGCTCCGGTCGCCCGGTCCCTGCACGCCGACCCGGGACGGCTGCGCGAACGGACCGAGACGCTGGCCCGGGACCTGGCCGGGGCGCGGGGCGGTGACGCCACGGTCGTCCCGCACGACGGTCGCGTCGGCGGCGGGGGAGCGTCCGGGGTCCCCCTGCCCGGCTGGGCCGTGCGGCTGCCCGAGGCGGTCGCCCCGCTGCTGCGCGCCGGGGATCCCGCGGTCCTGCCGCGCGTGCACGACGGCGCCTGTCTGGTGGACCTGCGCTGCGTCCCCGAGCCACGCGACGAGGCGCTCACCGCCGCGGTGCGCGCGGCCCTGGACGCGCTGAGCGGAGACTCCTGAGATGTACGTCGTGGCCACCGCCGGGCACGTCGACCACGGCAAGTCCACCCTCGTCCGTGCCCTGACCGGCATGGAACCGGACCGCTGGGCGGAGGAGAGGCGCCGCGGGCTGACCATCGACCTGGGCTTCGCCTGGACCGCACTGCCCTCCGGCCGCGAGGTCGCCTTCGTGGACGTCCCGGGCCACGAGAGGTTCCTGTCCAACATGCTCGCCGGGCTCGGACCGGCACCGGTGGCCTGCCTCGTGGTGGCCGCGGACGAGGGGTGGAAACCGCAGTCCGGGGACCACCGCGATGCCATCGCGGCCCTGGGGATCGAGCACGGCCTCATCGTCATCACGCGCGCCGACCTCGTCGCCCAGGACGGCCCGGACGCGGCGGCCGCACGGATCCACTCCGTGCTGGACCGGGTCCGCGCCGAGCTCGCGGGGACCGGGCTTGCCGGGGCACCCGCCGTCGTGGTGTCCGCGGCGACCGGTGCCGGACTCGAGGACCTGCGCCGGGCCCTCGACGACGTGCTGGCCGCCACCGGCGCCCCGGACGCCACCGGGCGGGTCCGGCTGTGGGTGGACCGGTCCTTCACGGTCAGGGGGGCTGGCGCCGTGGTCACCGGCACCCTGGCCGCCGGGACGCTGTCCACCGGTGACCGGCTGGAGCTGCTCGGCGCGGGAGCCCCGCGCGACGTCTCCGTCCGCGCGCTCCACAGCCGCAACGCCCCCCACGAGTCCATCGGCCCGGTCAACCGGGTCGCGGTGAACCTGCGCGGGGTGGACGCCGAGGCCGTTCACCGGGGGGACGCCCTGGTCACGCCCGGGGCCTGGCCCCTGGCCAGCGTCGTGGACGTCCGCCGGACCACCGGGGACAGCCTCGTCGAGGCCGCCGCGGAGCTGCTGGTGCACGTCGGCACCGCCACGGTCCCGGTCCACGTGCGTCCCTTCGACGACACCCACGCCCGGTTGACGCTCCAGCGGCGCCTGCCGCTGGTGCCCGGTGACCGGCTGGTGCTGCGCGATCCGGGGGCCCGGACGATCCTGGGAGGGGTGCGGGTGCTGGACGTGGACCCGCCGGAGCTCACCCGCCGGGGGGACGGCACGCGCCGCGCCGCGACCCTGGCGGCCATGCCCGACGGCGGTGATCCCCTCGGGGAGATCACCCGCCGGGGCGCGGTGCGGGCCGAGGACCTGGACCGGCTGGGGCTGACGGTGCCGGCGGACGCCGCGGGGGTCCGTCGGCTGGGGCAGTGGTGGGTCCACGAACCCGTCCTGACCGGCTGGTGCGAACGCGTGCGTGGCGCCGTGACCGGGCTGGCCGAACGGGACCCGCTGGCCCCTGGGGTGAGCCGTGGTGCCGCGCTGGACCTGCTGGCCGTGCCGGACCCGGTCCTGCTGGACGCAGTGGTGGCCGAGGCCGGGCTCGTGCACGAGGCCGGGTACCTCGTCCTGCCGGGTGCGCACCGGGGACTCGGCGCCGCCGAGCACGCCGTGGCCGCGGTCGAGGACCGCCTGGCACGGGACCCGTTCAGCGCCCCGGAGGGGGACGAGCTGACGGCCCTGCGGCTGGGGGCCCGCGAACTGGCCGCGGCGGAACGGCTCGGCCGCCTGCTGCGGCTGGACGGGTCCGTGGTGCTGCTGCCCACGGCGCCGGCCCTGGCGATGCGTGAACTGGCCCGGCTGGACCAGCCCTTCACCACCAGCCAGGCCCGCCGGGCCCTGGGCACCACCCGGCGGGTGGCGATCCCGTTGCTGGAGTTGCTCGACGCCCGTGGCTGGACCCGCCGGCTGGATGCCGGACACCGCGAGGTGGTGCGCTGACGCAGGCGCCGGCCCTCGACGACGGAGCACTCCGGCAGGCGGCCCCATGCAGGCCCGCCGATCCGCTCTTGTTGCAAATGATTCTCAGTAACGATTAGAGTCGTCGGCATGCACACCTCGTTCCCGCCTGCCGAGCGCCCCTCTCCCGCGACCGTCCCGTTCCGCACGACGGGCACCTCCCCCCACGCTCGACGCCCCCTGGGTGGGGCCGTCGCCCTGGGCGCCCTCGCACTGGTCGTCTCCGCCTGCGCACCGGGGCCGGGTGCCGGGACGGGGGGTTCCGCGGACACCGGCGGCACCGGTGCGTCCTCCCCCGCCGCATCGACCACCGAGGGGCCGGTCAACGCGGAGCAGCGCGCCTCCCGGACCGAGGTCGCCGCGATCGCCCCCCGGGTGGTGCTCAGCCATGAGGGGGGCCTGCTCACCGTTGACGCCGAGACCGGCGAGACGGTCCACGAGGAGGACCTGCCAGGGTTCCTGCGGTTGAACAACGCGGGGGACGGCCAGCACGTGATGGTCACGAAGGGGGATGCCTTCGAGGTCTACAACGCCGGCATCGACGCGCAGGGCCACGGCGACCACTTCCACTACTACACCTCGGATCCGGGCCTGAGCGGGATCCGCTTCGAGGCCCCGCATGCCGGGCACGTGGTGGTCCACCACGGGCTGACCACGCTGTTCGCCGACGGCGACGGCTCGGTCCAGACCTTCACGTCCGAGCACCTGAAGGAGGGCCAGCCCCGGACCGAGCAGGCCTTCACGGACGCCGCCCACCATGGCGTGGCCCTGGAGCTCACCGATGGCACCCTGCTGACCACCCAGGGCACCGAGGAGTCCCGTGACACCGTGCAGGTCAGGGACGGCGACGAGGTCGTCGCCGAGACCTCCGAATGCCCCGGCGTACACGGTGAGACCGCGGCCGCTCCGGACGAGAGCGGTGACGTGGTGGTGCTGGGCTGCGAGGACGGACCGGTCGTCTACCGCGGCGGAGCCTTCCACAAGGTGCCCGTCGACGGTGACTACGTGCGCAACGGCAACCTGGCCGGCTCTGAGCACTCCTCGATCGTCCTGGCCGATATGAAGACCGACGCCGAGGCCGAGCAGGAGCGCCCGACCGAGGTGGCCCTGATCGACTCCCTGGAGGACTCTCTGACCACCGTGGAGCTGGGCTCGTCTTACTGGTTCCGGTCCCTGGCCCGGGGTCCGGAGGGGGAGGCCCTGGTGCTGACCTATGACGGTGAGCTGACGGTCATCGACGAGCAGACCGGGACGATCACTGGCGAGATCCCGGTGATCGAGTCCTGGGAGGAGAAGGACGAATGGCAGCAGCCCGGCCCCATCCTCAAGACCGCCGGGTCGATGGCCTACGTCACCGACGCCGAACAGCAGAAGCTGGTGGTCGTGGACCTGGAGGCCGGTGAGGTCGTCCAGGAGGTCGACCTGCCGGTGAGCCCCGTGGAGATGGCCGTCGTCACCGGGCACCCCGAGGCCCCCGCGTCGATCACGGCAGGCGCCGCCGCTTCCGAGGGCGAGCAGCCCGACGCAGACCAGGACCACGGGGGGCACGGGCACTGACGGCCACCCCGGGTGCTACGGCAGGTCCTCGTCAGCCACCTCGAGGTGTTCCACCGTCCGGTCCCCGACGGGGGTCTCGGTCGTCACCACGATGGAGGCGGTCCGGCCCACCAGGGCGCAGTTCTCCGGTGCACCGGGCACCAAACCGACGATCGTGGCCACCCGGATGCCGGAGTCGTCCTCCTCGACGGCGGTGCGCGATCCGTAGCAGTCGGGCGTCCCGGTGGGAAAGTGGAAGCGCAGTTCCCGCTCCGAGACGACCTCGTAGTCCGTCCACTCCACGACCTTCTGGCCGGTCAGGTCGTCCCGGGGCTCGTCGTCCACGACGGCGTCCCCGGTGGTGTCCTGCGTGGGGGCCGAATGGGCGGTGGAACTGCCGCTCACCCCACTGCCACCGCTCTCGTCCCCGCCGCCCGGATCCTGACGGGCACACCCGGCCCCCGCAGCCGTCAGCAGGGCCACCCCGGCCAGGACGGCCACGAGGCGGTACCCGCCGCGGGAGATCGGTCTCACGGGGTCTCACCACTCCCGTCGTCCTCAGCGGCGGCGTACAGCTCCTCGACGCGTTCATCGAAGTAGGGGCCACTGATGTAGGCCGTGCTGTTCGAGGGACCGAACGACGTCACGCTGCGCACGTAGCCCCGGCCGGTCGAGTCGTCGTACTCGGTCAGCCACGGACCACCGGAGGAGCCCGGGCCGAAGTCGCAACCGCTGATCGAGGGGAACAGGAAGGTCTCGACCTGCTGGGTGACGGTCGTTCCCGTGCACGTCCACATCCGCTCGCCGGCGTCCAGGTTGACGGGGTAACCGAAGATGGACGCGTCGAACTCCCGGCTGCCGCCGGTCGCCAGGCCGTGGCCCCCCACGGCGTCGGCCACGGTCTCGCCGTTCTCGTTGTCCTGGGTGGTCACGAGGGCCACGTCGGAACTGAAGCCCCGGCCGCTCGCGCCATGGGTGATCCACTCGTCGAAGGCCCTGAACGATGCCGCGGCGAACGTCCCCTCGGTCCCGGGGCCGTGATCGTACCCGGGGGCGAACACCCAGTTCGCGTGCCAGGTCTCGCCCGGTCCGCCGTGCACGCAGTGTCCGGCCGTGATCACGAGACGCTTCGAGGCGCTGTTGACCGCGGACCCAGAGCAGACGTAATCCCGTCCGTCCTGCTGGTTGCGGAAGAAGACCTTGCCGTTGGTGGGGGAGTCACCGGCCTCCATGGGGGAGGACTCGGCGCTGGTCGGAGCCGGCGCCCCGGCCGGGTCGTCGGCGGGAGGAGCCGGCTCGGCGATGATGGTGGGCGGGTCGGACTCGTCCGCGGGGGAGGAGGGGGCCTCGTCCACGGCGTCGGCCGAGGCCCCCGCACCGGACTCCTGACCGGTGCCGTCGCCCTCCGGTCCGTCGGCCGGGATGGCCCTCTCCATGCGCTCGGCCGTCCAGTACTCCGTCACGGCCTCCACGTCGTCCACGGCGGTCCCCGGGTCCTGGGACCCCGCGGTGGGCGCGAGGCCCGTCAGGTCGTCCGTGACCGGCGCGGCGGTGACGGTCGTCGTCGTCGCCTCCCGGCCCGGCCGCCCGTCCGCGTCGGCGTACGCCGGCACCGGGGAGGTGACCAGGGCGGCTGCCGCCAGTGCTGCGGTGGGGAGGAACCACCATCTCCGTGGGTTCGCGTGGTCCATGGGTCCATCCCTCGGTCGGTCTGCGGATCCGGCCACACCTCGTCGAGGGGCAACCGGACAGCCGCGGTCTGGGGGTCACCAGAGCGTCGGTGGCTCACATGATTGGACGCGGCCCGGACAGAAGTCAAGGTTCCGGCGGTCCACGGTCCTCCGGGTCGGTGTGGGCCCGTGTGCCGACGGCACCTGCGTGGCGGGCGGGAGGGCCGGGGCGGGCGCGGGTGGCGGCCGGTGACGGGCGGTGACGGGCGGGGAACCGGCTGATACCGTCGCCGCCATGATCGGGTCTGCCGTGATCTGCGGGGCCGGCATCGCCGGGCTGTCCCTGGCCCACGAACTGGTGCGCCACGGCTGGGAGGCCACCCTGGTGGAGCGCGCGCCGGGACTCCGTGAGCAGGGATACATGATGGACTTCTTCGGACCGGGGTACGAGGCCGCGGAGCGGATGGGACTGCTGGGCCGGCTCCGGGACCTGAGCCACGACGTCGACGCCCTGGCCTATGTGGACGAGCGGGGACGGACCCGTGCCTCGGTGGGGTACGCCCGTCTGGCCCGCGCCCTGGACGACCGACTGCTGAGCATCATGCGGCCGGACCTGGAACGGGCACTGCGGGAGGCGATCGGTGACGCCGCGGAGTTCCGCTACCGGGACACCGTCCGGGAGGTCACGAACCGGGGCGACGGGGTGAGGGTGGCGTTCGCCGGCGGATCCGTCCGGGACGCCGGGCTGCTCGTCGGCGCCGACGGGATCCACTCCCACGTCCGCCGTCACCTGTGGGGTGCCGAGGAACAGTTCATCCGGTACCTGGGACTGCACACGGCGGCCTACACCTTCGACGACCGGCAGGTGCACGCCGCCCTGGCCGGCCGGTTCGTCATGACGGACACGGTCGACCGCACCCTCGGCCTGTACGGCCTGGACGGGGACCGCGTGGCGGCGTTCATGGCCCACACCAGTGATGACCCGGACCTGCCGGCGGACCGGCGGGCGGCGTTAAGGGACAGGTACGCCGGCCTGGGCTGGGTGGCCGACCGGACCCTGGACCGCTGTCCGTTGGGGGAGGAGGTCTACTACGACCAGGTCGCCCAGGTGGAGGTGCCCGACTGGCGGCGCGGGAACGTGGTCCTGCTCGGTGACGCCTGCCAGGCGGTCTCACTGCTCGCCGGGCAGGGGGCCTCGCTGGCCGTCGCCGGTGCCTGCGTCCTGGCCGACCACCTCGTCACCGCGCCCTCCGTCCCCGCCGCGCTGCGCGGGTACCAGGAGCAGTGGCGCCCCGTCGTCACCGCCGCCCAGCGGGCCGGCCGCCGGGGTGCCGAGTGGTTCCTGCCGCGATCCGAGGCCGCCCGTCGCCGGCGCCTGCTGATGCTGCACCTGATGGCCCTGCCGGGTGCCGGCCGGCTGCTCGCCCGGGGCGTCACGGGCCGGACGTCATCAGCACGGTGACCGGGGCCGTCGGGGTGACCCGGTTCAGTCCAGCGCGCGCACCGGTTCCGACCCGGCGAGCGACTCCAGGGCGGTGAGCCCCATGGCCAGTGCCCGGGCCTCGTCCGTGAACAGGTGGCCGAGCACGCGGGACGCGGCCAGGGCCAGTGCCGCCGGCCGCTCCAGGCCGAACCAGCCCATGATGGTGTCCAGTCCCGACGGGGTCACCCGCCAGGTCTTGTCCGCGTCCTTGACGATCGAGTCCTCGATGGACAGGGACTCCCTGCGGCTGTCGTGACCGTCGATGATCTCCAGGATGCGCCGGATGCGCTCACCGGGGTGACCCACCTCCGTCAGGATCTCACCGGCGATCCGGGCGCCCTCCCGTTCGTGCAGCAGCACCAGGTCCGGTCTCCCGCCACCGGGGGCGATCGCCTCCAGCACCTCGTCCTCCGGGACCCGGGACCAGCCGACGTCGTGCAGCAGGATGGCCGGGAGCACCACGTCGGCGTCCGCCTCCGGGTGGAACTCGAGCAGCGCGGCCGCGATCCCGAAGGCGTAGAGCGAATGCCGGTCGTTGCCGCGCACGCGCAGGTGGGGCGCGGCCAGGTCCCAGATCCGCCGCTGGGCCTCGTCGAGGTCGGGCAGTCCGCGCAGGCTGGCGCGGTCGGGCAGGAACGCCGAGACGTCGCGTCCCAGCTGGTTGGCGGCGGGGCGTGTCTGCGGGCTCATGACTGCCATGCTGGGCGAACGGACCGTCGTCGTCCAGCCCGGTGTCCCGCTGGACGGAAGGGCGCGGTCAGTCCCAGTCCAGGTCACCGAAGGAGGAGGGGAACCGCGGGCGTCGGCTGCGCAGGAATTCCCCGACGACGGCGGCCCCCAGGTCCTCCGGGTCCGGCGCCACCACGCGACCACCCACCCGGCGGGCCATGGCGGTGAGGAAACGCTCGAGCCCGGGATCGTCGCCCAGCCGGAAGAAGGTGATCTCCGCCCCGTTCCGGCCCACCCGGTCCAGTTCGGCCACCGTGGCGCGCAGGGTCTCCGGCTCGGGCGGGTAGGAGAACCAGGATTCCCCGTGGGCCATCAGGCGGGCGGTGGGCTCCCCGTCGGTCACCACGAGCAGCACGGGCTGCCGGGTGGGGTGCTTCCGGAAGAACGCACTGGCCAGCAACAGCCCGTGGTGCAGGTTGGTGCCCTGCTCCCGCAGCGGCGGCAGGGCCGTGAGCTCGTCGACGGTGACAGTCTGGGCGTAGCGGCCGAAGTTCACCAGTTGCAGCGCGTCCCCGCGGAACCGGGTGGAGACCAGGTGGTGCAGGGCCAGCGCGGTGCGCTTCATGGGGACCCAGCGGCCCTCGGCCGCCATGGAGAACGAGGTGTCCACCAGCAGCACCACGGCCGCCTGGGTGCGGTCCTCGGTCTCCTGGACCTCCACGTCCTGGACCTGGAGCCGCAGCCCTGACGCCGGATCCCGGCCCTCGGCGGCCGTTCGCCCGATCGCGTTGGTCACCGTGCGCGTGACGTCCCACGGCTCGGCGTCCCCGAACTGCCAGGGCCTGCTGGATCCGGTCAGTTCCCCGGCGGCCCCGGCATGGCGGGTGTCCCGCTGGCCCTGGCGGCCCGAGAGCCGGCCCGCGGCGTCCTTCAGCAGGGACTGCCCCAGCCGGCGCATGGCCCGCGGTGAGAGCCGCAGGTCCCCGTCGGTGCCTCGTCGCAGCAGGCCGGAGTCGCGCAGGGTCTTCTCCAGGGCGGCCAGTGTCCGGGCGGAGGCCGCGGCGTCATCACCCAGGTGGCGGTCGAGCGCGTCGACGTCGAGGTCGGACAGGGTCGAGCCCGCATAGGACTGGGAGAGCTGCTCGGCCAGTTCGTCGAGCTCGGCGAGGTCCTGGAGCACGCCGGTGCCGTCGCCCAGTCCCAGGCCCTGGTCCCCGTCGAAGGACTCCGAACCGGACCAGTCCTCACCGGGGCGCAGGCCCTGGAGGTTGGCGTCCAGCCGGCTGAGCTGGTCCATCAGCTCGGGGGAGCCGAAGGCCTGGGCGGACAGGGCCATGAGCTCCTCCCGCTGCTCGCGCGTCATGGACCGCAGCATGCGCTGGGCGGCGGCCGAGCGCTTGGCCAGGGCGTCGATCAGCTCGTCGATGTCCTGGGGGTCCTCCGGGAACTGGTCGCCGTGCCGGGCCATGAAGTCCTCGAAGTCCTGCGGGGTGTCCTCGCCGCGGGCGTGCTTGGCCAGCAGCTCGTTGAGGTCGCGCAGCATCTCGGTGATGGCGGCCCGGTCCTCGTCCGTGGCGTTCTGCAGGGCGTCCTTCATCCCGGCGAAGCGCGCCTCCAGCATCTCCCGGCCCAGCAGGTCCTTGATCTGCTCGTAGCGTTCACGGGCCGTGGAGGACTGCCAGTCGTAGGAGGACAGCTCGGTGACGGCGGCCGCGGTGGAGGGGGGAAGGTTCTGCAGCTGCATCTCCCGGAAGGACCGGTCCGTCTCCTCCATCCGGATGTCCCGGGCCAGTTGCTTGCGCTCCTCGAGCACCGCCTCGTCCAGCAGGCGCCGCACCTCCTGGAGCGTGCCGTCCAGGCGGTGCCGGCCGAGCAGGTCCTTGCGGCGCTGGGCCACCCGGCCGGCCAGGTCGTCCAGTCCGGTCATCGTCCGGGACCCCCGGCGCAGGTACTCGCGCAGGGCCCGTTCGGGGGAGTATCCGGCCATGACGTCCTCGGCCACGGCGTCCAGGGCCTCGGACAGGTCGACCGGGGGCGCGAGCGGATCGGGGCCGCCGGCATAGCGGCCGTAGCGTGATGACCTGCCGTGGCGCATGGTGTCTCCTCAGCCGTAGACGGTCTGCCCGTCCCCGGACTCCTTGGACAGCTCCCGGGCCAGGAACAACCCCTCCAGGGCGAGCTCGATGGCCCCGGCGCGGTGGCCCGGGCTGGACGCGCCGTTGGCCCCGGCCCGGGCCGCGATCTCGTCGTACAGTCCCGGGTCCTCCAGTTCCGGCAGCTCGGCGAGGAACTCCCCGGCGGTGACCCGCTCCCCGGTGGTGATGGTGCGGTGCCCGTCGAAGGCGTCCACGAGCGGGGCCAGGTCCAGCCCCGCGAAGTGCTCGCGCACCGCCTGCGCGGTGGCGGTGCGCAGCAGGTGCTCCAGGATCTCGTCCTCGCGGCCCTCCTCACCGGACTCGAACTCGATCTTGCCGCCGAGCACGTCGACCGCGGCCTCGATGTCCACCAGCCGGGCGACCGCCTCGTCGGCGCCGGCCGGGCCGTCCTCGCCCCGACCGCCGGTGCCGCCGCGCACCGTGGCCCGGTGGCGGGCCGCCGCCGCGATCGTCTCGGCCCCGGCGATCGCGAACCGGGCCGAGACGCCCGAGGACTGGTTGACCGCCGAGGAGGAGCGCAGGGCGCGGGTGAACCGGGCCAGGATCTCCAGCAGCACGTCCGGGACCTCGGCCGTGAGGTGGGCCTCCTGCCGGATGACGGCGATCTCATCGGACAGCTCGAGCGGGTAGTGGGTGCGGATCTCCGCCCCGAAGCGGTCCTTGAGCGGGGTGATGATACGGCCTCGGTTGGTGTAGTCCTCCGGGTTGGCCGAGGCCACCACCAGGACGTCCAGCGGCAGGCGCAGCACGTAACCGCGGACCTGGATGTCCCGCTCCTCCATGACGTTCAGCAGCGCCACCTGGATCCGCTCGGCCAGGTCCGGCAGCTCGTTCAGGGCCACGATCCCGCGGTTGGCGCGGGGCACCAGTCCGTAGTGGATGGTCTCCGGGTCGCCCAGGCGCCGGCCCTCCGCCACCCGCATCGGGTCCACGTCCCCGATGAGGTCGGCCACCGAGGTGTCCGGGGTGGATAGCTTCTCCACGTACCGCTCGGAGCGGTGCCGCCAGGCCACGGGGAGCCGGTCCCCGTCAGTGGCGGCGCGCGTGATCGACTCGGCCGTGATCGGTGCGTAGGGGTGCTCGTTGAGCTCGGAGCCGGCGATCACGGGCGACCACTCGTCCAGCAGCCCGCTCAGGGTGCGCAGCAACCGGGTCTTGCCCTGCCCGCGCTCGCCGAGCAGGACGACGTCGTGCCCGGCGATCAACGCACGCTCCAGCTGCGGGATGACGGTGGTCCCGAAGCCGTGCAGTCCGGGCCAGGGGTCCACTCCCGCGGCCAGGGCGGCCAGCAGGTTCTCGCGAATCTCCTCGCGCAGGGTCCGCATGCGGTGCCCGGAGGCGCGCAGCTCGGCCAGGGTGCTGATCTCGGGACGGGTGCTCACGGTCCTCACGCTAGTCCCGCGCCCCGGACGCGTCGAGGGGTGTCCCGGGACCCGGGCGCGTCCTAGGCTGGCCGTGATGGACCAGGACAGCCAGACCCCCCAGCCCCCCACCCTGCTGTTGCTGGTGCGGCACGGACAGACGCCCACCACCGGACAGGTGCTGCCGGGCCGTGCCCCGGGACTGCACCTGTCCGAGGCCGGCCGGGACCAGGCCGACCGGGTGGCCGGGCGACTGGCCGCACTGCCGGTCACCGCGGTGTACTCCTCGCCCCTGGAACGCACCCTGCAGACCGCGGGCCCGACGGCGGAGCGCACCGGGGTGCCGGTCCTCACCGAGGCGGGGCTCATCGAGGGGGAGTTCGGCGACTGGACCGGCCGGTCGCTGGCCGAGCTGGCACGGCTGCCGGAGTGGCACACCGTCCAGCACGAACCGGAGGCGTTCCGCTTCCCGAACGGGGAGAGCTTCGTGGAGATCCGGGACCGGATGGCCCACACCCTGACGCGGTTGCGGCGGGCCCATGCGGGCGGGACGGTCGTGTGCTTCTCCCACGCGGACCCCATCCGGGTGGCCGTGTCCGACGCCCTGGGCACGCCGCTGAACCGCTTCCAGCGCCTGAGCGTGGGCCCCTGCTCGGTCTCGGCCATCGCCTACCGGGACGGTGAGGACCCGGTGGTGCTGACCGTGAACTCCACGCAGGACTCGCTGGCCGAGCTCCGGGCGTCCTAGGTCCCCGCCGTGTCCGCCGACGTGTCCCCCGATCCCGCGGGTGCACCGCGCGTCCCGGACGTGGACCTGCTGCGGCGCGGGGAGATCGAGCTGCTGGGCCGGATGGTGAACAGCAGCAACGAGACCTTCCTCGCCGAACTCACCCTCGGGGAGGTGCAGCACTGGGCGATCTACAAGCCGGAGCTCGGTGAACGGCCGCTGCGGGACTTCCCGCCCGGGCTGCACCGCCGGGAGAGCGCCGCCTTCCTGCTCAGCGAGGCGCTCGGCTGGGGTCTCGTGCCACCCACGGTCGTGCGCGAGGAGGCCCCCTTCGGCGTCGGGTCGCTGCAGCTGTTCATCGAGCACGACCCGGACCGGCACTATTTCGTCCTGCTGGACGGCGCCGCCGATGCGGTGGCGCTCGCGGGACCGGCCGGCCCCGAGGACCCCCTCGCCGTGGTCGACCAGTTGCGCCGGCTGGCCCTGTTCGACCTCGTGGCCAACAACGCGGACCGCAAGGCCGGGCACGTGCTCGCCGGGACGGACGGGCGCCTGTGGGGGATCGACCACGGGCTGTGCTTCGCCGCCCCGTACAAGCTGCGCACGGTGATGTGGGACTTCGCCGGTGAGGAGATCGACCCCGGTCTGGTGGCCGACGTCGCCCCGCTCGCCGAGGAGGTGCCCGGGGAATTGGCGGACCTGCTCCACTGGCGTGAGGCCGATGCCCTGCAGGCGCGGGTCCGTCAGCTGCTCACCGCACCGCGGTTCCCGCAGGACCCCAGCGGGATGCGCTTCCCCTGGCCGCTCATCTGATCAGAGCCTGACCTCCACGTCCGCGTCCTTCTTCAGCTCCTCCATGCGCTGCATGATGGCCTCGTTCTGCTTCTGTGAGGTGACCTGCTGCTCGAGCTGCGGCTTGGCCTCCTCGAAGGACGGGGTCTTGGCGGAGGGGCTGGCCCCGCCCTCGCCCTCCTGACCGCCGTCCTGACCGCCGCCCTGCTGCTGGGAGGCCACGGCCTGGTCGTAGAGGGCCTTCAGTTCCTTCTCGGTGGGCTTCGGGACGTCGATCTCCTGGATGGCGGCCGTCATGAGCACCTGCTTCCGGGCATCGGAACGGACCTGGTCCTCGGCGAAGCCCCGTTCCTTGTAGGCCGCCATGAGCTCGTCGACGGAGCCGAGCTGCTGGGACTTCGCGGTCTCCTCCAGCAGGGCGTCGACGTCCTCGTCCGTGGCCTCGTGCCCGCTGGCCTGGGCGTCCTGGACCAGCAGCTCGCTGCCCACCATGGAGTCCAGGGTCTGCTTCTTCAACGCGTCCTGGTCGAGTTCCTGGCCGGACATCTGCGCCTGCAGGGCCATCTGCTGGAACTGGGACTCGTAGACACCCGAGAAGTCCTTCCCGGAGATCTCCTCGCCGTTGACGGTGGCGACGACGTCCGGGATCCCCTTCAGGTCGGGCTCCGGCATGGCCTCCTGACCGTTCTCGGGCGCGGCCTGGCTCGCGCTGGCCGCCTCGGTGGAGGCCGTGCCGGCGGTGGTGGGTTCGGCATCCGCGCTGCCGCAGGCCCCGAGGGCGAGGAGCGAGCCGACGAGTGCGACGCTGGTGAGCAGTTTCCTCCGCATGAGGATGACCGTCCTTTCTGGAGATGGCCCGGGCACCGTAGCAAGCCACGCTGGGCGTCGCGGTCAGGAAGCGGTCAGCACGCGCACAGACTCGGACGACGCTGCCGGGCCGGCAGGGGGTTGACGCCGAGGAGGCCACGTCCTAACGTACAACCATCCGGTTGTATATCTGACCGGGACACACCAGGAGGCCACGGTGGTCGATGACACGTCACTGACGCTGAGCGACGACGAGGTGGACCGGATCTTCCGGGCCCTCGCGGATGCGACGCGGAGGGACATCGTCCGGCGGACCCTCACGGAGGAGATCACCGTCTCCGCCCTTGCCGCCGCGTACGAGATGTCGTTCGCGGCCGTCCAGAAGCACGTCTCCGTCCTCGAATCGGCGGGACTCGTGCACAAGAACCGACACGGCCGCGAACGCCTCGTCCGCGGCAACCCCGACACCCTGCGCAAGGCCCAGCTCCTGCTGGATCAGTACGAGGAGCTCTGGCGCCGGCGGATCGACCGCCTGGACGCGCTGCTGGCCGGTGACCCGGCCGGCGGACCGCCCGCGGACCCGGCGGCCCCCGCCTGACCCCGGCCTCGCCCCGACTGGAAGGCACCGACATGCCTGTCATCGACGTCACCAAGGACCCCCGTACCCTGACCATGACCATCGTGGCCGAGTTCCCCGTCCCCGTCCGCCGGCTCTGGGACGCCTACGCGGACCCGCGCCAGCTGGAGCGGTTCTGGGGCCCGGTCGACTGGCCGGCCACCTTCACCCGGCACGACCTCTACCCCGGCGGGGAGTCGCACTACCTGATGACCGGCCCGGACGGGCAGCAGGCCGGCGGGTACTTCGAGTACCTCGCGGTGGACCCCGGCCGCTCCTTCGAGGTGCTGGACGGCTTCCGCGCCGAGGACGGGTCGAAGGACCGGCAGATGCCGACCATGCGCATGGTCTTCACCTTCGAGGAGACGGACGCCGGCTCCCGGGTGACCACCACCACCCACTTCGACTCGTCCGAGCAGCTCGAGCAGCTGCTGGGAATGGGCATGGAGGAGGGCACCCTGTCCGCCATGGGCCAGATGGACGCCGTCCTGGCCGACCGGCAGTCCTTCGCCGCGGGACAACCGGTGCGCACCCAGCTGATCGGGGAGGACCGGGCACGGCTCAGCCGGATCGTCCACGGCACCAAGGACCAGGTCTGGCGGGCCCACCACGACCCGGAGCTGCTCACGCGGTGGCAACTGGGTCCTGACGGCTGGTCCATGCCGGTCTGCGAGGTCGGCACCGCCGTCGGGGACACCTATCGGTACGAGTGGGAACAGGAGGGAGGGGGGAACCGGTTCGGCTTCACGGGCGAGGTCCTGGAGATCGAGGCCCCGCACCGCGTGGTCACCACGGAGTCGATGACCGGCCAGGACGGCCCGCCGGTGGTCAACGAACTCACCCTCACCGAGGTCGAGGGCGGCACCCTGCTGTCCCTGCTCATGACCTTCCCCGAGGGTGCGCGCGAGACCGTCCTGGGCACCGGCATGGCCGACGGCATGGAGGCCAGTTACGCCCGCCTCGAGTCGGAGGTCCTCGCCGCCGCCTGAGCTCACCTAGGCTCAAGCTGTGGCTGACATCCAGACGAGTTCCCTGCACACCACCGCCATCGGCGACCACGGTGACCGCGTGGTCTTCCTGCACGGCCTGTTCGGGCGCGGCAAGAACTTCACCCGGATCGCCAAGGACCTGGCGCCGGACTACCGGAGCCTGCTGGTGGACCTGCCCAACCACGGGCAGTCCGACTGGACGGACACGGTGGACTACCGGCAGATGGCGGACTCCCTGGCCCGGTCCCTGCGCGAGGGCTTCGCCGCGCAGGGACCGGTCGCCGTAGTCGGGCATTCGATGGGTGGCAAGGTGGCGATGGTGCTGGCACTGCGCCACCCGGACCTGGTCTCCCGGCTGGTCGTGGTGGACATCGCCCCCACCCAGGCCGGGGGCGCCGAGGGCGAGTTCGCCCACCTGCTGGACAGCCTGGCCGCCGTGGACCTGTCCGCGCTCCAGCGGCGGTCGGACGCGGACGAGGCCCTCAAGGAGCCCATCCCGTGGGACACCACCCGGTTGTTCCTGCTCCAGAACCTGCGCAGCGGACGGGAGGGCTTCCACTGGGAGCCGAACCTGGAGCTGCTGCGGTCCAGCCTGGACGCGATCGGCGGCTTCCCGGACACCGGGGACGCGGTCTACGATAGGCCGGTGCTCTGGGTGGCCGGCGGCCGGTCGGACTACGTCCGGGACGAGTACGCCCCCATCATGCGCGGGTTGTTCCCCAGGACCCACCGGGTGACCATCCGCGAGGCCGGCCACTGGGTGCACTCGCAGGAGCCGGAGAAGTTCGTCGAGGTGCTGCGCGGGTTCCTCCAGCACACCGGGGCCTGATTCCGGCTCGCCGACGGCGGCGGGAGAGACCCATGGGGCAGGGCATCGAGGACTACGGGGTCATCGGGGACCTGCACACCATGGCCCTGGTCGGCCGGGACGGGTCGATCGACTGGCTCTGCCTGCCGCGGTTCGACTCCGGCGCCTGCTTCGCCCGGTTGCTCGGGGACGCCGAGGCCGGCTTCTGGCAGATCGCCCCGGCGGACGCCCGGCCGTGCACCCGGCGCCGTTACCGGGGACAGACGCTCGTGCTGGAGACCGAGTGGGAGACCCCGGAGGGAACGGTCCGCGTGGTGGACGCCATGCCGCCCCGTGAGGGCGAGGCCACCGACCTGGTCCGGGTGGTCGAGGGGGTCCGCGGGCGGGTGCCGATGCGCATGGAGCTGCGACTGCGGTTCGACTACGGGCACATCGTGCCGTGGGTGCGCCGTCACGGGGAGCGGCTCTCCGCGATCGCCGGCCCCGACGCCGTCTGGCTGGACACCCCCGTGGCGCTGCACGGTGAGCACCTGGCGACCGTGGCCGAGTTCGAGGTCGCCGCCGGGCAGAGCGTGCCCTTCGTCCTGACCTATCACCCCTCACACCACAGCCCTCCTGCGCCCAGTGACGCAGCCGGGGACCTGTCCTGCACCGAGCGGTTCTGGACGGACTGGGTGGGCCGGGCGGAGTACACGGGGGAGTGGACGGAGGCTGTCACGCGCTCGCTGGTGCTGCTCAAGGCCCTCACCTATGCCCCCACCGGGGGGATCGTGGCGGCGGCGACCACCTCCCTGCCCGAACGGCTCGGCGGGACCCGGAACTGGGACTACCGCTACTGCTGGCTGCGGGACGCGACCTTCACGCTGCAGGCACTGCTCGGCACCGGTTACGTCCAGGAGGCCGGGGCCTGGCGGGACTGGCTGCTGCGGGCGGTGGCCGGGGACCCGGCCGACCTGCAGATCATGTACGGCATCGACGGCTCCCGGCGGCTGACCGAGCTGGAGCTGGACTGGCTCTCCGGGTACGGGGGATCGCGCCCCGTACGGATCGGCAACGCGGCGGTGGCCCAACTCCAGCTCGACGTGTGGGGGGAGGTGCTGGACGGGTTGCACGTGGTCCGATCCTCGGGGCTGTCACCCGTCGCCGAGGCCTGGGACCTGCAGCAGGCGCTGGTGGAGCACCTCGAGGGCCGATGGCGGGAACCGGACAACTCCCTGTGGGAGGTGCGCGGACCACGCCGGCACTTCGTGCACTCCAAGGTCATGGCCTGGGCGGGCCTGGACCGGGCGGTGCGCGGTGTGGACCGGTTCGGCCTGTGCGGTCCGGTCGAGCGGTGGCGGGCCCTGTGCCAGGAGATCCACGACGAGGTCTGCGACCGCGGGTACGACCCGGTGCGGGGCACCTTCACCCAGTCCTACGGCTCCGCCGGGCTGGACGCGGCCCTGCTGCTGATCCCGAGGGTGGGGTTCCTGCCGTGGAACGACGCGCGCGTGGCCGGGACGGTCGACGCGGTCCAGCGCGAGCTGGTCGAGGAGGGGCTCCTGCTGCGCTACCGGTCCGGGGCCGACGTGGACGGGCTTCCCGGGGTGGAGGGGGCGTTCCTGGCGTGCAGCTTCTGGCTGGCCGATGCGCTGCACGGGATCGGCCGGACCGACCAGGCGCGGAAGCTCTTCGAGCGTCTGCTGGGACTGCGCAACGACCTCGGGATCCTCGCCGAGGAGTACGACCCCCTCTCCGGCCGCCACCTCGGCAACACCCCGCAGGCCTTCAGCCACGTCGGACTCGTCAACACCGCCCGGCACCTCTCCGTCCCCCTCACCGACCACTGACGCCGCCGGCCTCCCCGGTGAGGCGCTCACGCCGCAGGCCGCTGCACCCCGTGCCCGGGGTCCCGGCAGGGGCGGCTTAACGTGTCCGTGCCCGGTCCTACGGTGGTCTCGTCCAACGGAAAGAGCACTCACCCACCCGAGGTCGTCATGACCACCCCTACGACCACCCCGACCCCCCTGCTGACCGCCGACTACCGCACCGCCGAGGCGTTCACCAGCTGCGGGGCCAGCTATGACACGCTGGCCGCCGTGGCCACCCGCCTGGCGATCCTGGCCGTCGAGGACACCCTGAACGACCCCAGCGAGGAACGCACCACCGAGCGCATCACCCTCGTCGAGCACCTCATGCGGTTCGCCAACGCCCACGGGTCCACGCGGCCGGCCGCGGCCGTCCGGCAGGCCATGGCCAGCATGCTGTACGCCATCGGGCAGCCGGGCACGCCGGTGCTGTCCATCCTGGAGGAACTGCACATCGCCACCTCGCACACCCAGTGAGGCCGGCGGGACGGAATAGCCGCCGCGGATCCATGGTTGCGCCCGGTATGCGAGCTATGACGTATTCCCGGTACGGAGACAACAGTGTCCTCGAGATGACCGACCTGCCCCGGCCCAAGGTGGGCCCCGGTCAGGTCCTGATCCGGATCAGGCGGTCCTCGGTCAACCCGGTGGACTGGAAGGTGATGTCCGGCGGCCTGGACGCGATGATGGACGCCCATTTCCCGGTGGTGCCCGGCTGGGACGTGGCGGGCGTCGTCGAGGAGGTGGGGCCCGACACCCCGGAGTTCAGCCCGGGCCAGCGGGTCGCGGCCTACGCCCGCAAGATGGTCGTCTCCGGCGGCACCTTCGCCGAGTACGTGACCGTCCCGGCCGAGTTCGCCGCCCTCATCCCCGAGGCCGTGACGGACGACGTGGCCGGGGCGCTGCCCCTCACCGGGTTGACCGCGCGCCGTTCCCTCGACGCGCTGGCCCCCACGGCCGATGACACCGTGCTGATCCACGCGGCCTCCGGCGGGGTCGGGTACCTGGCCTGCCAACTGGCGGTGGCCACCGGTGCCCGTGTGCTCGGCACCGCCTCCGAGGCCAACTTCCCGAAGCTGGAGGCCCTGGGCGTGGTCCCGGTCAGGTACGGCGAGGAGCTCCTTGAGCGCGTGCGTGAACTGGCCCCGGACGGCGTCCAGGCGGTCGCCGACTTCTCCGGCGCCGAGGGGGTCCTGGAGACGACCCTGGCGGTGCTGCGCGACGGCGGCCGGCACGTGTCCATCGCCGACCCGGCCGTGGAGGACCACGGCGGGCGCTGGCTGTGGGTGCGCCCCGACGGCGATGGCCTCGCGGACCTGCTGGCGCGGGTGGAGCGGGCAGAGCTGACCCTGGACATCGACCGGGTGCTGCCCCTGGCCGAGGTCGCGGAGGGCTTCCGACTCAGCCAGTCCGGCGAGGCCCGGGGCAAGATCGTGATCGACGTCGAGCGCTGAGCCGCCGGCCGGCGCCCGCGAGAGCGCGGGGCCGGCCGGCGGTCGCGGTCACCGGTTCAGAGCTGGACGGTGGGGTTGTCACCGGGCCGGGCCGGCTGCCCGGTGACCTTGCCCCGCACCATCTCGAACGCCGTGGCCGCCAGCCCGGGGGAGTCCCAGTACTCGGCGGTGTCCGGCTCGACCCTCAGGAGCACGACCTGCGGGTCCTCCGGTGAGGCGTCGCCGTAGAACGACTCGGTCGCCTTGCTCCAGTACTCCTTCTGGCGCTCGACGTCCCGCACCACCGTGGCCGTGCCGGACACGGAGGCCCAGAAGCCCTTCTCCGCCACGGTCACGTTCACGGCCTGGCCGCCGGTCGTGTCCGCGATCTTGGGGCTCGTCAGCCGGGTCAGGAACCACAGGGCATGGTCCTCGTCGACCTCCTGCAGGGCCATGGGGCGGCTGTGGATGCGCCCCTCGTGCGTGGTGGTCAGCATGCAGACGCTGGTGTCCGCCAGCTTCTCCAGCAGGGTCTTGACGGGATCCTTCGTGCTCATGGGCTCTCCTTCGGTTGCGGTGTCCCTGCAGTCCAGCAGACGGACACGGGGCTTGAACAGTGGCACGCCCGTGCCGGGACCGGATGACCGGCGCGCCCGCGCCACCGGTACCGTCCCCGCAGGCCTGCGGCTAGCGTGGGTCCATGAGCCAGCACGCCGAGCAGCGCCCCTCCTCCTCGTCCGACCCCTCCGACCAGGACCTCCCCGACTCGCCCCTCGGCCTGTCCCTGCCGGACGGCGCCGGCCGCAGGGTGCTCGTCACCGGTGCCACCGGCTACGTGGGAGGGCGACTGGTCCCGGAACTGCTCGCCGCCGGGTTCACCGTGCGGGCCACGGCCCGGCACCTGGACGACCTGGCCTCGCGGGACTGGTTCGACGCCGTCGAACGGGCCGAGGCGGACCTGCAGGAACCCGATCAGGTCCGCGAGGCCATGCGGGACGTGCACACCGTGCTGTACCTCGTCCACTCCATGGGCAGGGGCGATGACTTCATCGACCGTGAACGGCTCATCGCCGAGACGGTGGCACAGGCCGCGGCCGACGCCGGCGTCCAGCAGGTCGTCTTCCTCGGCGGCCTGCACCCGGACAAGCCCCTGGAGGACCTCTCCGACCACATGCGCTCGCGAGAGCAGGTCTCCCGGATCCTGCTGGCGGGCACCGTCCCGGCCCTGGTGTTCGAGGCCGGGGTCATCATCGGTTCCGGGTCCGTGTCCTTCGAGATGATCCGGCACCTCACGGAGCGGCTGCCGGTGATGCCCGGCCCGAAGTGGCTGGACAACCGGATCGAGCCGATCGCCATCCGGGACGTGCTCTACTACCTCGCCCACGCCTGCGCCCTGAGCGCGCCGGTCAATCGCGCCTTCGACATCGGCTGCGGGACGAGCCAGCCGTTCAAGACGATGATGTCCGACTACGCGGAGGTGGCCGGGCTGTCCAAGCGCACCATCTTCGCCACGCGGCTGCCTGCGCCGCGGCTCTCCGGGTTCTGGATCGGCATGGTCACCCCCATCCCGCGGGGGATCGCGATGCCCCTGGCAGCGTCCATGGCCGAGGACGCGGTCACCGAGGAGCACGACATCGCGGCCCTGATCCCGGACCCGCCCGGCGGTCTCACGCCCTACCGCGAGGCCTGCCGGCGCGCCATCGCCCGCCAGCTCGCCGGGGACGTCCCGGCCACGTGGGACGACGACGTCCTGGCCGTGCGGGACCCCGCCGAACCACTGCCCTCCGATCCGGAGTGGGCCGGCCACACGGTGTTCACCGATGTCCGCCAGCGCGACGGTGAGGCCTCACCCCACGCGGTCTGGCGCGCCATCGAGGCGATCGGGGGGACCACCGGGTGGTACTCGACGCCGGTGCTGTGGCGGATCCGCGGGGTGATGGACCAGGTGCTGGGCGGCTACGGGATGGCCCGCGGCCGGCGTGACCCGGGCCAGCTGAAGGTGAACGACCACGTGGACTGGTGGCGCGTCGAGGCGATCGAGCCGGGCCGGCTGCTGACGCTGCGGGCCGAGATGAAGACGGGTGGACGGGCCTGGCTGCAGCTGGGCGTCGAGGCGCGGGAGGGCGGTGGGTCGAGGTACCGCCAGCGCGCCGTGTTCATCCCGCAGGGGATCCTGGGACGGCTCTACTGGCGGGCCATCCTGCCGTTCCACGCGCTCGTCTTCCCGGCCATGGCGAGGAACATCCTGGCCGCCGCCCAGGAGATGGACGATCAGAGCATGACCCCGCGGTCCAAGGCGGTCGAGGTGGCCGCGTAGGCCAGCTCGGCCCGCTCCACGGTGTGCTCGAGGGAGACCATGGACTTCAGTCCGCGCACGTTCGGGCGGCCACCGGTGGGCAGGACGTGGACGGTGACGCCGTCCGGGACGTGTTCCAGTGCGTGCGTGAAGCTGTGGCGGCGGGAGATGGCCAGGGAGACCCGCAGGGTGTCGAGCATCGACGTCGGGACGGTGAGCTCCCGGTCCAGCTGGCCCGCCTGCAGCACGTAGATGGTGGTGGCGCCGCGGCGCACCGCCTGGCCCAGCGGCACCGAGGCGACCAGGCCGCCGTCGAGGTAGTGCTCGCCGGCGATCTGCGTGGGAGGCAGGAGGCCGGGCACCGTGGAGGAGGCGACGACGGCCGGCACCAGCAGGCCGGAGTCGAACGCCTGCTCGCAGGCGCGTTCGATCGAGGTGGCGACCGTGATGAAGGGCAGCTCGAGGTGCTCGATCCGGGCGTCGTGGGGAAAGTGCATGCTGACCAGGTCCCAGAGCGGCTGCGCGGAGAGGGTGTGGGTCCGGCCCCGCAGCACCCGTCCGGCCTGGCTGAGCCAGGACTGTCCGTAGATGGCGCGCGCCTCGTCCGTCTGCCACATCTCGAGGAGTTCGTGCGCCACGTCGGGGTGGGGGTTGCGGGCGACAACGGCACCGTTGAGGGCTCCGACCGAGGTCCCCACGATCATGTCCGGGGTGATGTCCCGCTCCAGCAGGGCGCGCAACTGCCCCACGTGCACGGCGCCGCGCACGCCACCGCCGGCCAGCACGAAGGCCGTCACCGGTCTGTTGTTCTCCACGCCGTCATGGTAGACCGCCCACACGAGGTGACGTCACCGCTGGTGGCTGGACGGCGTCCGCGGGGTGAACGGCTCGTGCCGGGCCGACCGGGCGGTCCGTGGGCAGGGTCCGCCCTGCCGGGTCAGCCCGCGGGGTTCAACTGTTCCGCGGCGGCCCGGCGGTGCTCCTCGACGCCGGTGTCGAGGGCGAAGATGCCGTAGGCGACGGGGCTGGCGGCGATCAATTCGGCACAGTGCGCGGCCAGCCGTGGCCACACCCGGCCACCGCGTTCCGTGTAGCGCTGGAGCGTCACCGCGAAGGCCTCCGGTGGGGCCGAGGCGTGATGGAAGGCGAAGTCCCGGGCGGGGTCGTCCACGGCCGCCGTCGTCCAGTCCAGGACCGCCGTGATGCGCTCGTCCACCACGAGCGTGTGCGCGGGGTAGACCTCCCCGTGGGTGAGGACCGACCACTGCGGCCAGTAGCTGTCCTCGTCCAGCCAGGCTCCCCACCGGTCCCGGAGGTCCGGTGCCACCTCGAACGCGGCGAGGACCCGGTCGATGTCCGTCCGCCACGCCTGGCGCACCTCGGCCGGACCCCGGGTCCGCACCCCGGCGCCGGCGGCCTCGTCCGGGTCGATGCCGTGCAGTTCGGCCAGGAAGTCCCCGAGGGACCGGGCGTAGCGCAGCGAGGCCGTGTCCAGGTGCCAGACCGGGGTGCCGTCGTCGTCGAGGGTGAGCCCGGGCTCGCCGCGCAGCAGCGGATAGGCGATCAGGTCCGGTGTGCTGATCCGCCAGTCCGGGACGGCCGGGGTCAGGTGAGGGGCCACCAGGCGCAGGGTCACGGCCTCGTCCCGGGCCCGGGCGGTGGCGTCCGGGCGGCGGGGGATCCGCAGCACCCAGTCCTGGCCGGCGGTGTCCCGGGCGATCGCCACGCGGAAGTCCAGGCCCATCTCGTTGACCCGGATCGGGCCGTCGTCGAGCAACAGTCCGGCCGAGGCCGCCAGGGCACGGATCGCGGTCCCGGTCATCGCCGAGGGGTCGTCGGTGGCCATCGGCCCAGTCTAGGATCACACCCGTCTCTCGTGCTGAGCAGGATCGGAGATGCGCCGCCGGGCGGGCGGCGGGGAAGCTGGAGCCACCCATTCAGAGGGCTGACGCGGCGGTCCACCCAGAACCGGCCCGGCCCCGACCGGCACCCGCCGAGCACAGGAGCATGATCATGAGCAAGAACCTGGCGACCTACATCTCGCTGCCCGGCACCACAGCGGAGGCCTTCGAGCACTGGCACGAGGTCTTCGGGGGCGAGCTGGAGATCATGCGCTACGGGGACATGCCGGCCATGGAGGGCATGCCCTTCACACCGGACCCGCAGTCCGTGGCGCACGTCACCCTGAGCCTGCCCGGGGGCGAGCTCGCGGGCGGTGACGTCATGGACGAGAAGGAGTACCCGCTGCGGGACACCGCGTACTCACTGCTCTACACGCTGGAGAGCACCCAGGAGGCCGAGTCGGTCATCCAGCGGCTCGTGGACGGCGGTGGCTCCGTGGGCATGCCCTTCGAACGGGCCCCGTGGGGTGGCTGGTACGGACAGGTCTTCGACCGCTACGGGGTGATGTGGGCGTTCAGCGTGGACGGTGAGGCGCCCCAGGCCTGAACCCGTCACGTGGCCCGGGCCCGGACCGGCCTCAGTGCGTGGGCCCGCCGGCCCCTCCGGCGCCGGGGCGCGGGTCCCGGTCGGCGCGACGGTGGCCGGCGAGCGCGGCACGGAGGTCGCCCTCCTCGTGCTCGCCCGTGCCCTCGCCGGTGGCGGTTCCCCTGCCGAACGGCAGGACCTTGAGCAGCGGGTGCAGGATCGCCATGATCACCAGGCCCCAGGCCAGGCCGAGGATGGCCGAGCAGATCGTGTTCACCAGCCAGGCCAGGAACCCGCCGACCACGGGAAGGCCCGCGAACGGGGATTCCAGCACGTGGACCAGGTCGTAGGGTGCGTGCCAGCCGAGGTCATACGCGCCCTGGAGCATGATGTGGCCACCGACCCAGAGCATGGCGATGGTGCCGATGAAGGTGATGAAGCCGAGGACGGCCGGCATGCCCTGGACCAGCAACCTGCCGAACCGCTGGGTGCCGGGAGAGTCCTTGGTGGTCAGGTGCAGACCGATGTCGTCCATCTTGACGATCAGCCCCACCGCGCCGTAGACGAGCACGGTGATGGCGATCGCCACGACCACCAGGATCAGGGCGCGGACCCACAGGGACTCGTCGGCCACCTCATTCATGGAGATGACCATGATCTCGCAGGACAGGATGAAGTCGGTGGTGATGGCGCCCTTGATCACCTTGTCCTCGGCCGCGGGGCCCCGTTCGACGGCCGGGGTCTCCTCGGTGCCGTGGTGACCGCGCACCTTGTGCCAGACCTTCTCCGCGCCCTCGTAGCACAGGTACGTCCCGCCCAGCATGAGGATGAACGGGATGAGCCAGGGGATGAACGCACTGATCAGCAACAGGGCGGGCAGGATGACCAGCAGCTTGTTGCGCAGCGAGCCCCAGAAGATCCTCTTGATCATGGGCAGCTCGCGGGACGGGTCCGCCCCGGAGACGTACTGCGGGGTGACCGCGGCGTCGTCGATCACGACGCCCGCGGCCTTCGTGCTCGCCTTGGCGGCACCGGCCGCGACGTCGTCCACGGAGGCGGCCGCGATGCGGGCCAGTGCCGCGACGTCGTCCAGCAGGGCGACGAGGCCGCCGCTCACCGGGTGCCCCCGTCCTGGGAGGGCTGGCCGGGGCGGCGGTCATGGACACGGGTCTCGCTCGTGATCGGCATGTCCCGAGCATACGACGGCGACCGTCCAGGCGGGTGCGGAACGGTCGTCCCCCGAGGGGGCCGGTCCTCCCGCGGGGACCATTCCTCCCCGCGGGGCGCGGCCTGCTCCCGCGGCCGCGCCCGGCGGGGGGCGGAGCGGGCTCAGACGTCGCGGCGGATGAGCTCCTCCAGCGGGGTGGGGGAGAGCAGGTAGGGCGCGACCTCGAGCACGGTGAACGCACCGGTCCTGCCCTCGGCCCGCAGGCGGGCGGCGGCCCGCCCGTAGGCCACCTGGGAGGCGGCGGTGAAGTCGGGATTGCTGCCGAGCTCGAGGGCGAACTCGATCGAGCTGCGGGACCCGCCGAGGTCCCCGGAGGTGATGACGTGCCCGCCGTGCGGCATGCCCTGGTGGTCGCGCTCGAACTCCTCCTCGGTGATGAAGTTCACGGTGGTGCGGTACGGGGCGAAGTAGTCCGGCATGGTGGTGACGGCCTCGGTGATCGCCGCGTGGTCGGTCTCGTCGGCCACCACGTAGCACTCCCGCACGTGCGCGGAGGCGCCGGTGATCTCGGCGCCCCGGCCGGCCCTGGCCTCCTCGATCGCCTCCTGGCTGGGGATCGTGTACTGCACGGCGCGCCGGACGCCGGGCACGCGCCGGACGGCGTCCGAATGGCCCTGGGACAGGCCCTTGCCCCAGAAGGTGTTCTGCTGGGCATCCGGGAACAGGGCATCGGCCAGGGTCCGGTTCAGCGAGAACAGTCCGGGATCCCAGCCCGTGGAGACCATCGCCACGTGGCCGCCCTCGCGGGAGGCCGCGTCCATGGCCCGGTAGTGGTCCGGGACGAGCTGGTGGTTGTCATAGGTGTCCACCGTGGTGAAGTGCCGCGCGTAGCCGGTGGCCTGCTCGGGGATGTCCGTGGCGCTGCCCAGGCACAGGAACAGCACGTCGACCTCGTCCGCGTGCTCGGCGGCACTGGCCGCCGGCAGGACCGGGGTGTCCGTGTCCAGGCCGCTGCGCCGGGAGAAGATCCCGACCAGGTCCATGTCCGGCTGGAGCCGCACGAGCCTCTCCACGCTTTGGCCGAGGTTGCCGTACCCGACGATGGCGGCCCTGATGGTCATGTGCTGTCCTCTTTCCACGATTTCCACGATTTCCACGATTTCCACGATTTCCACGATGTGCTGCGGTGGCGGTGCCGCGTCCGTTCCGGCCGGCCCGGCCGGGGGACCGCGGCGCCCGCGATCCCCGACATCCTAGGCCGGGGGTGACGCCGCCGCGGGCGAGGGACCGTCTCGTCGTCTCGCGTGACGGGGCCTTGCTAGACTGGGGCCACGGCGCCGTCGAGGCCGTCCGGGTCGGGGGTGTCCGCCGTCGGCCGGGGACGGGACCTGCGCGCCGAGCATCCGATTCCATGGACGCGAAACCGGCAGAGGACTTCCCATGGACAGAACCATGGAGGAGTACCCATGCCCGCGAGCCCACGCCCCGATATGCCTGTCGACGCTGCCGCTGAGGCAACCGGTGACGCACCCGGCGCCGCACCCGCCGAGGTGACCGGTGGCCGGGCCCGCCGGCACGCCGGCGACGTGCCCGCGGCCCCGGGCGGCCGTCCCGCCCTCGTCGGCCGGCGCGTCTTCTCGTCGCCGATGCAGCGCCGGGTGGCCTATGCCGTGGTCTTCGAGGCCCTGGCGATCGTGTTCACCACCCTGATCCTGGCCGCCCTGGGCAACCCGGCCGGCTCCAGCGCCGTCGTCGGGGTGGTGTCCTCGGTCGTCGCCCTGCTGTGGAACATGCTGTTCAACACCCTGTTCGAGTGGTGGGAGCGTCGCTCCGGGCACACCGGCAGGCCCCTGTGGATGCGCCTGCTGCACACGTTCCTGTTCGAGGCCGGGCTCGTGGTGGTCCTCGTCCCGGCGGTGGCGCTGATCCTCCAGGTCGGCCTCTGGGAGGCGTTCCTCTACGAACTGGCGCTGATCATCTTCTTCCTGGTCTACAACGCCGTCTACGCCTGGTGCTTCGACCGCATCTTCGGCCTGCCCGACTCCGCGCAGTAGCCCCGTACGGGGAACCGGGTTGCCGCGGCGATCTCAGGCCTAGACGGCCGGCAGGCCCAGGAAGTCCCGGATCGCGGGGATCTCGCCGCGTGCCTGGGCCAGCCCCGCCTCGTGGGAGGCGCGCAGCCTGGCCACGTTCCGCTCCCCGTTCGAGACCGGCATCCGCTCCGGGACGAAGAGGTAGGCCTTGCCCTGGCGCTCGAGGTCGAAGAGCCGCTCCCGGGTCTGGTTGTACCGCGTCCACCGCGTCAGCAGCGCCTCGGCGATCGCGGGGTGCCTGCGGAAGTAACGCAGGTAGAACCGGGGGAAGCGTTCGGGACCCTTCACGTAGTCCCGTTCGCGGGTGAGCACCGCCAGGAACCGCTCGTGCCCGGCCTCCTCGGCCGCCGACACCGGGATGCCGCCGTCCGGGCCCAGCGCGCCGTCCACGTAGGTCCGGCCGTCCAGGTGCACCGGGGGCATGAGCACGGGCATGGTGGACGACGCGCGGACGCGCACCATGAGGTCCTGGATCGCCGGGGTGTCCTGGCGCCCCCACCACACCTGCTCACCGGACTCGGCGTCGAAGGCCCCGATGCGGACGGTGGCCGGGTTGGCGCAGTAGGTCTCCCAGTCGTACGGCAGCGCCTGGTCCGGCAGCCCGGTCTCCTCATAGATGTACTTCGCGTTGAACAGCCCGTCGCCCCGCACGAACGTCCTCCAGTTGCCGAACTTCGGGTCGGCCGCGAAGTCGACGAAGGAGTGCCGTGCCCGCCAGGCGTCCCGGGCGAGGTAATTCGCGGTGTTGGAGGACCCCGCCGAGATCCCGGCCACGAAGTCCAGGTGGATCCCGGCCTCCAGTAGGGCCACCACCATGGCCGAGGTGTAGGAGGCCCGCATGCCGCCGCCCTCGAAGAGCAGTGCGGTGTCGGTGACGTTGCTGCGCAGTTCCACGCCGACAGCCTAAACGGCTAGGTTTGAACGCATGGCAACCACAGCATTCAAGTCCACCCCCGTCAGCACCGTCGGCGAACTCCCCGTCGTCGGGTCCTCCGCCCCCGCCTTCGAGCTCACCGGTTCCGACCTGTCGCCCGTCTCGCTCGAGTCGCTGGCCGGCCGCACCGTCATCCTGAACGTCTTCCCCTCGCTGGACACCGGCGTGTGCGCCGCCTCCGTCCGGACGTTCAACGAACTGGCCGCCGGGCTCCAGGACACCACCGTGGTGGCCGTCTCGGCCGACCTGCCGTTCGCCGCGGGCCGGTTCTGCTCCGCGGAGGGCATCGACAACGTCGTCACCGGTTCCGTGTTCCGCTCCAGCTTCGGCCAGGACTACGGCGTGACCCAGGCCGATGGACCCATGGCGGGGCTGCTGGCCCGTGCGGTCATCGTGATCGACCCCCAGGGCACCGTGACGTACACCGAGGTGGTCCCGGAGATCACCACCGAGCCGGACTACGACGCGGCGATCGCCGCCGCCCGCGCCTGACCGGAGCACGGTGAACGACCCCTCCGACCCCCGGGATCCCGGCCGCGACGCAGCCGGGATCCCGCCCTACCCAGGCCGGCCCCCCGTCGTCGGGCCGGTCTTCCCCGTGCCCGGGCAGTACCCGGCCCAGGGCGCGCACCCTCCGCACGGGCACCACGCCGGTACCCACCAGCACGTCCCGTACGGGCAGTACCCGCACCAGCAGTTCCCCTCCGGCCGGCCGCCCCGCCGCCCCCGCCGCGGTGCGTACCGCCTGATCATCGCCACCGGGGTCACGGGGGCCCTCATCCTCGCGGGCGGGGTCACCGTGCTGACCGTCCAGGAGATCCGGGACATCGTCGCGGTCCAGGAGGGGGAGACGGCCCGGCCCGCCGCGGAGGGGGAGCCCCTGGGGGAGACGCTGCGGCATGCCCACGAGGGCATCCGGGTGGACTGGGCGGCCGGCCCGAACCTCGACGAGGCCGGGCTGGACCAGGGCCGGAAGGTCACCGAGGCACCAGGCGTGCTGATGGTGGACACCCGGCTCATGTCCGGCATCGGCACCGGCACCGGGATCGTGCTCAGCGGGGAGGGACTGGCCATCACGAACTACCACGTGGTCGAGGACGCCTCGGAGGTCACCGTGACCGTGGCGGACACCGGTGAGACCTACGACGCCGCCGTGCTCGGGCGCGATTCCCTGCACGATGTCGCCGTCCTCCAGATCGAGGACGCCCCGGACCTGCCCACGGCGTCGATCGACCCGGAGGTGCCGCGACTGGGGGACCGTTCGGCGGCCGTCGGCAACGGCGGAGGACAGCGGTTCCTCACGGCGGTGACCGGTGAGGTCACCGCACTGGGCGAGTCCATCGTCGCCTCCTCCGGCGTGCCGGACGACTACTCCCGGCTGACGGGCCTGATCGAGACCAGTGCCGACGTCGTGCCGGGGTACTCGGGCGGGCCGCTGGTGGACGGTGACGGCCAGGTGGTGGGCATCACCACCGCCGCCTCCCAGGGCGAGGACGCGGAGGCCGTGGACGGCTACGCCATCCCGGTGGCCACCGCGCTGGAGATCGTGGCCCAGGTCCTGTCCGGGGAGGAGACGGACACCGTCAGCATCGGCGTGGACGGGGCCCTGGGGATCACCGTGCAGACCGAGGACGGGGCCGCGGTGGTCAGGGAGGTGTCCCCGGGCTCCTCCGCCGAACGGCTCGGCCTGCGGGTCGGGGACACGGTGCACGCCGTCGACGGGCACCCGGTGGTCTCGGCGGCCGAGCTGTCCGAGATCGTCAACGACCACAACGTGGGGGACATCGTCTCCGTGCAGTGGACCACCGTGGACGGCCAGGAGCGCGCCGGTGAGGTCGACCTGCAGGCGGCCGTGGTGTACTGACCGCTCAGCCGGCCAGCTCGTCGTCCACGAAGACCCGGCCGGAGACGCGCAGTCCCGCCACCGCCATCACCACGCCGGAGGCGGCCAGCAGGACGAGGACCAGCGTCCAGTCCCCGAGCCCGGCGTGGAGGAAGCCGACGGCCAGGGGCCCCAGCGCCGCCAGGATGTAGCCGAAGGGCTGGACGAATCCGGAGAGCCGGGCGGTGACGTGGGGATCGCGGCTGCGGGCGGGGATGAGCGAGATCGCCGTCGGGAACGCGAAACCGCCGGCGCCCAGCAGCACCGACCACAGCCAGGCACCGGCCACGGGTGCGAGCAGCAGGCCGATGTACCCGGCCGTCGTGAGCAGTCCGAAGCCCAGCATCCATGGTGCGAGCGTGCGGGAGCGCTCGATCACCGTGGGCATGACCAGCCCGCCGATGATGCCCATACCGGCGATGACCGCCGTCAGGGAACCGGCGAGGTTCGCATCCAGGCCGGCGTCCCGGTAGACCTGGGGCATCCAGCCGAACTGCACGTAGGCGTTCATCGCCTGCACGCCGAACAGCACCATGAGGGCGACGGCGGTGGGGGACGAGGCCAGGCTCCGGTCCGGGTGCTCGCGGGGCGGGGCCGTGGGGAAGTCGTGCCCGGTGCGGCGGGCGACGACCAGCCACAGCACCAACGGGACGAGGGCCATCAGTCCCCAGAACCCGAGGGCGTAGCGCCAGCCGTCCGCGGGGTCGCCCAGGGCGCCCGCGAGGCCGGCCATCGGGGCCGCCAGCCCCGAGCCCGCCGAGCCTCCCACGGTCAGGAACATGCTGTAGAGCGTCATCAGGACCACCGTGTGCCGGCGGCCGTGCCGCTTGACCCACGCCGGGACCAGGACGTTGCCGACGGCCATCCCGGCCAGGGCCAGCGCGGTCAGCGGCACGAACGCCCAGACCGAGCCGGAGCCCGGGCGCAGCAGCAGCCCCGCGACCACGAGCACCAGGCTCAGGGCGATGGTCAGGGACAGCCCCGCGCGCCGGCCCATCCGCACCGCGAGCAGTCCCACCACCCCGAACATGAGCCCGGGCAGCGCGGTCAGCACCCCGGCGACGCCGCCGTCGATCCCCAAGGACGCCGAGACCTCGGCCAGGACCGGTCCCAGGGAGGTGGCGCCCGGGCGCAGGTTCGCCGCGATGAACAGCACGGCCAGCACCGCCAGGACGATGCCGACGGTCCCCGGACGCGCGGACCGACCCGTGCCCGCCGCAGGTGCCGGCTGCGGAGCCCGCCCCGCGTCGGCCGGGCTGTCGGGGGCGGTGCGTGCGTCGGCGCCGGGGTCACTACTGGTCATGGACCAGTTCTACACCGTTCGTCGCCGCGGGTCCGGGGGGAGGGGGGACCTCAGACCGTGGCGAACAGCAGCAGGGACACCGCCATCACGGCCATGCCGCCCACCAGGCCGTACATCGCCAGGTGGTGCTTGCCGTACTCCCGGGCCGTGGGCAGCAGCTCGTCCAGGGAGATGAACACCATGATCCCGGCCACCACGGCGAAGGTGATGCCCAGCAGGACGTCGTTCAGGAACGGCATCAGCAGCGCGAAACCGATCAGCGCACCGGCCGGCTCGGCCAGCCCCGAGACGAAGGACCACCGCACGGCCTTGCGGCGGGACCCGGTGGCCTCCCGGACCGGCACCGCCACGGCCACGCCCTCCGGGACGTTGTGCAGCGCGATCGCCAGGGCCACGGGCAGGGCGATCGACAGGTCCGTCAGCCCGGCCACGAAGGTGGCGAAGCCCTCGGGGAAGTTGTGGAGGCTGATCGCCAGCGCGGTCACCGTGCCGGTCCTCATCATCCGCCGGCGCCGGGCGGCCGTGGCCGGGTCGTGGACCTGGCCGGGCTCGTGCGGGTTGATGGGTGCGGGGACGAGGCGGTCGATCACCCCGATCACCACGATGCCCCCGAAGAACGAGGCCACGGCCGCCCAGTGGCCCCCCGTGGGGTCCGTGGCGGCGGTGAGCGACGTCAGCGCCTTGGGCATGATCTCCAGGAAGGACACGTAGAGCATCACGCCCGCCGAGAAGCCCAGGGCCACGGACAGGAACGGGCCGCTGGTGCGCCGCGGCAGCACGGAGATGAGCCCGCCGATGCCCGTGCACAACCCGGCGAGCACGGTGAGCCCCAGTGCCAGCCAGAAGTTCTCCACGCCGAGCCGTTCCTTGCGTCCGTGTCCTGCAGGGTCGTGCCCCCCCCCGTGCACCCCGGCGTCCGCCGAATGCCACTGGTGCCGGGGGATGCACCGAGTGTAGGGGCGGCGGAACGGGCCTCAGTACGCTGTCCCCATGATGACGACGCCGGACCCGGCAGGTGGTCCCGCCGGCGCCGGCCCGCCGCCGGACGCCCGTCCGGTGTCCGAGGGTGGCTGGCGGGACGTCCTGGCCCTGGCCGCCTCGCGCGGGGCCTGCGTGCAGCTGTCCGTGATCCACCGCGGGGTCATCGTCCTGGACGGGGCGGTCCGCTGCCACCCGGACGCCCTGGGGTGGTTGTTCTCGGCCTCCAAGCCCTTCACGTCCCTGCTGGTCCACCGGCTGGCGGGCCGGGGCGTGCTGGACCTGGATGCCGCGGTGGGGGAGTACTGGCCCGAGTTCGGGACCGGTGGGGACGGCTCCAAGGCCGGCACGACCGTCCGGGACGTGCTCACCCACCGCGCGGCCGCCCCCACGGCGGGGCCGTACCCGGCGGCGGTGCTGGCCATGCACCGCCTCGAGGCCTCGCTCGAGCGGGTGGCCCGCGGCCGACGCCGGGACCACCGCTATCCGGGCCTGTCCGCCTACCAGCCACTGGACTTCGGGTTCATCCTGGCCGAGGTGGCCCGCCGGGCCACCGGCCGTCCGTGGCCGCAGCTGCTGCACGACCTGGTGCTGGGCCCCGCCGGACTGCATGACGTCCACCCCGGGGTGCCGGACGACCAGCTGCACCGGTGCCTGCCCTTCGACGGCTCGCACCGGGCCCTGCCGGGCGGACCGGTGGTCGCGGCCATCGTCAACCGGCGGTCCGTGCGCCAGGCACGGATCCCGGCGGCGGGGATCTCGACGACGGCCCGCCAGCTCGCCCTGTTCTACCGCGACCTGCTCTCCGCCCCGGAACGGGAGGCACTGTGCGCACCCAGTTCGGACGGCGGCCGTGACGCCTGGACCCGGCTGCCCACCCGGTGGGGGACCGGGATCCAGCTCGGCGGCACCGGTGCATGGTGTCCGCTGGGGGCCACCAGCACCGTGCGGTCCTTCGGGCACAACGGTTCGGACGTGTGCCTGGGCTGGGCGGATCCCGACCTGGACCTCGCGGTCGGCCTCGTCACCGACCGGGCCAGCGGCCACCCCGCGGACAAGAGGCTGCTCGTGCGGGTCTCGGACGCGATCCGCGCCGCCGCCCGCCGGTGCTGACCGGCGTTCCGGTACTGACCGGCGCGCGTGGTTCGGGGCCGTCCCGAGACGCAGCCTCTCTCCGGACCGGGCCCTCCTCAGGACCGGGCCCATCCCCAGGACCAGGGCCATCCGATAGGTTCGGCAGGACGGGATCGCCGACCCGGCCGGGGCCCTCATCGTCGTCTCATCGTCGACTCATCCCCGTCTCATACCGGTCCCGCAGGATATTCACAGGATCTTCCAAGGACAGGAACAGACGTGATGACGCACCAGGAGCCGGCGCAGCAGGCGCACACTCCCCGACCCACCGGTCGATCCAGGCGATCCACGCACGGGCGGCGCGCCGTCGTCGTCGGCTCCGGACCCAACGGGCTGACCGCCGCCGCGGTGCTGGCCCGCGCGGGCTGGGAGGTCGACGTCTACGAGCGGCACACGGCCCCGGGCGGTGCCTCCGCCTCCGCCGACGTGCTCGGCCCGGGGACCATCGTGGACCTCGGGGCGGCGGGCCATCCCTTCGGTGTCGCCAGCCCCGTGTTCCGGGACCTGGACCTGGGCGCACACGGCCTCGAATGGCTGCACAGTGACTACCCGATGGCACACCCGCTGGACGGCCGTCCGGCGGCGATCCTGCACCGTACCCTCGAGGCCACGGCCGCCGGACTCGGTCAGGACGGCACGGCGTGGACCCGGCTGCACGCCCCGCTCGTGAAGGACATCGACGCGCACCTGGAGAACATCCTCGGCCCGTCACTGGTGCGCGTGCCGCGGCACCCGGTCAGCATGGCCCGCTTCGGGATCCGGGCCCTCTGGCCCGCGGGCGCCGTCGGCCGGGCCATCTTCCGGGACGAGACGGCGAGGTCCCTGTTCGCGAGTTCCTCGATCCACGCCATCCTGCCGCCCACCCACCTGTTCACGGCCGCGTTCGGCCTGATCTTCGGTGCCCTGGGCATGACCCGCGGGTGGCCCGTGGCCAAGGGCGGCTCCGGTGCCATCACGGCGGCGCTCGCCTCCGTCCTGGCTGCTCACGGTGGGCGCATCCACCTGGACCACGAGGTCACCGACCTGCGCGAGTTCCCGGACGCGGACGCGATCCTGCTCGACCTCACGCCCCGGCAGCTGCTCGCCCTCGACGGGGCGGACCTCAGTGACCGCTATGCCGCGCACCTGCGGCGCTGGCGCTACGGGACAGGGGTCTCGAAGGTGGACTACCTGCTCGACGGGCCGATCCCGTGGACCGACTCCCGGGTGGCCGGCGCCGGTACCGTCCACGTGACCGGCACGCTGGCCGAGCTGGAGCACGCCGAGCGCGAGGCCAAGGCCGGCCGGATGCCGGACAGGCCGTTCGTCATGGTCTGCCAGCAGCAGGCGGGGGACCCGTCCCGGGCCACCGGCCCGGCCGCCGGGAAGACGGTGGTGTGGACCTACGCCCACGTCCCCGGTGGGTACGACGCCCCGGTCGAGCACCTGATCGCCGAACAGATCGAACGCTTCGCCCCGGGTTTCCGGGACCGGATCGTCCACCGGGTGGCCACCACCCCCTCGGCCCTCCAGTCCTGGAACCCCAACCTCATCGGCGGGGACGTGGCCGGCGGATCCATGGGCGGGCTGCAGCAGGTGCTGCGACCGGCCCCCGTGCTCAGCCCCCACCGCACCGGCACACCGGGGCTGTACCTGGCCTCCTCGTCCACCCCGCCCGGAGGCGGGGTGCACGGCATGGCCGGACTGCACGCCGCCCGGGCCGCCCTGGCCGACGCGGCGCGGGGCCGCACCCGGCGTCACACGCACCCCCGCACCCCTCGAGAGGACAGACCATGACAGACGACCCCACCCGTCCGACGTCGCTGCCGGGGGTGCTGACCGCCCCCGCAGCGACGGAGCGGGACCTCTGGGCGCTGGCCGCGGGAGCCGCCCTGGCCGCCGTGCTGCTCTCCCCGGTGCGCCACTACTTCAACGGCAGGGACAAGGCCGAGGAGGACTCCTTCCCGCTCTCGACCTATCCGATGTTCTCGGACCACCGCAAGGACCGGACCCGCATCCCGCACGTGACCGGGTTCACCACCGAGGGTGAGCGGATCGTCCCGCACTACAGCCACTTCGGCGCCGGCGGGCTGAACCAGGTCCGCAAACAGGTCACCCGCATGGTCCGCCAGGGCCGCGCGGTGGAGGTCGCCCAGCGCTACGCCGATGCCCTGGCCGCCCAGGGTGAGCGGCCCGTGCCGCGCGGAGGGGGCCCCGGTGCCGTCCGCCGCCGCCGCGAATCCGGCATCGTCCGCGTCGAGGTCGTGCGCTCGCGGTACTTCTTCGACACCTACTACGCGGGCAACACCACCCCGCAGGTCGAGACCGTCCACGCCCGCGCGGACGTCGGAGGCACGGCCGTCGAGGTCGCCGAGACCCGCACCGACCCCACCCAGGACCCGCAGGGACCGCCCACCGGGCCGATGGCCCGATCCGGGCTCGGCAATACGCCACCCGCCCCCATCGGCCAGGGGAACACGCCGGCCGACTACCGCACCGAGCACACCGTCCAGGCCGCACCGCGCACCGTGCGGGCCCCCGCGCAGGAGACCACCCGATGACCCTCGTCCAGACCCTCGTCGACCACCTCCGCCCGGCGGCCCAACCCGTGCGCCCGGCCGTGCTGCGCCTGGCCACCGGCACGTTCTCCGCGGTGCACAACATCCGCCGGCGTCCCATGTTCCGCAGGCTCCACCGCCAGGACGAGACGCAGTTCACCCCTGTCGGGGTGGTCAGGGTGCTGAGGAGGCCTTTGCCGCCGACGGTGGCGGACGCCCTCTTCGACACCGCCCAGGCGGTCAACATCGCGGCGACGCTGGGGATCGGCCACCGGGTGACCGGTCCGCTGAACGCGGCGCTGCAGTTGTGGACCATCACCTACCGCAACTCCTGGACGATGCTGCTGCACAACGACAACATGATGACGATGCACCAGATGGTCCTGGGAACCACCCGCTCCGCCGACGCCCTGAGCGTCGACGCCCTGGTCCGTGACCGCACCCTGCTCCCGCAGCGCTTCGACCGGGCCTACGGCGCGGTCCCGACCGTGCTGAACATCGCCACCTGCGCCGTCTACTTCATCTCCGGCGTGGCGAAGGTCCGGGGCCCCCTCGGGATGAGGTGGGCACAGGGCGACGTACTGCGCGGCCAGATCGCCGTGGACGGACTGCGCAAGGACCTCTTCGGCTCCGCCAGGACCGAGGCCGGTTCCGCGCTGTACCGGCAGAAGGGACTGTTCACCCTTCTCGCCGCCGTCTCCCTGACCGTGGAGCTCGGGGCGCCGCTGTCGCTCGTGCACCGCAGGCTCGGCCAGGCGTTCGCCCTCGGGGCGTGGGGCATGCACGTGGGGATCCGGATCGTCATGGGCATCAGGTTCACGTACAACGTCTCCGGGATCTCCTACCTGCCGTACGTCCCGGCGGGGCCCCAAATGCCCCGGTGAGAGCCCGCTTGTGAACCGCCGATGAAGTCTTGAAAACAGCATGTTTCCGCTGGTGGCCGCCAAGTTACGGGATGGTAACGATCCGGTCGGCGGCCGACTATTCAATGGTGCTTTTACATGTTGCGGGACTAATGTCTTGCACACCTTGTGGTGTCGCTCACTACCGGCCGGGGAGGGGAAACCGGATTTCGGCCGGAGACCGGCCCTCCACCCCAGACGGGTCGGATCGGGAGCACAGCACGCCTCGCACCTGTCTGAATGGAGACGCTTTGATGAAGTACACAAAGCTTTCTGCCGCAGCCGCCCTCCTGGCCGGCTCCGCGCTCGTCCTGTCCGCCTGCGCGCCGGGCGGCCCGGCCGAGAACTCTGACACCGGCTCCGCCGCCCCCGAGGGCAACGGCGAGGTCGCGACCGGCGACTTCGGGGAGAAGTACACCGTCGAACCCGCCGACACCGGACTGGCGGACCTCGGGGAGATCGAGACCCAGGACGGCTCCATCGCCTACTCGGTGGGCGAGGACGAGTTCATCTCCTACAACTCCATGACGCCGGAGACCTACTCGACCTACAACTCGGCGGTCACCGAGCGGCTCATCTCCACCTTCGCCTACTTCGGCACCGACGGACAGATCTACCAGAACGAGGAGTACGGCACCTACGAGAAGGTCTCCGATGACCCGCTGACGGTGAAGTACACCATCAACGAGGAGGCCGTGTGGTCGGACGGGACCCCCGTCACCGCCGCCGACTACATCCTCAAGTGGGGCGTCGAGAACCCGCGCATCACCACCGGTTCGGGCGAGGAGGCGGCGCCGCTGTTCAATGCCATCTCGCAGTCCTTCGGCGAGTACGTCAGCGAGGCGCCGGAGGGTGATCCCGCCGGCAAGGAATTCACCATCACCTTCAAGGAGCCCTACGCCGACTGGCCGATCCTCGTGGACACCGCCCTGCCGGCCCACGTGGTCGCCGAGGAGTCCGGCATGGGCATGGACGCCATGCTCGAGGCCGTCCGGAACGAGGACGCGAAGGCCCTGGCCCCCGCCGCCGAGTTCTGGAACACCGGCTGGAACACCTCCCCGGGCACCCTTCCGGACGAGTCGATCGCCCCCTCCAACGGCCCCTACACGTTCAAGAGCTGGGAGCCGGGCCAGTCCATCACCCTGACGGCCAACGAGAACTACTGGGGCACCCCGCCGGCCACCAAGGAACTGGTCATCCGCTTCGCGGCCGCCGACACCCACGTCCAGGCCCTCGCCAACGGTGACCTGAACGTCATCGAGCCGCAGGCCACCGTGGACACCCTGTCCCAGCTGGAGGACCTGGGCGACCAGATCGTCATCCAGACCGGTGCCTCCCTGACCTGGGAGCACCTGGACTTCAACTTCATGGACGGCTCGCCGTTCGCGGACAACCTCGAACTGCGCAAGGCCTTCGCCATGTGCGTGCCGCGCCAGCAGATCGTGGACAACCTGATCAAGCCGGTCGACCCCGAGGCCGTGGTCATGAACGCCCGCGAGGTGTTCCCGTTCCAGGACACCTACCAGGAGGTCGTGGACGCCGCTTATGACGGCAGCTATGACGAGGTCGACGTCGAGGGCGCCAAGAAGATCGTCGAGGCCGAGGGCGCCGAGGGCACCAAGGTCCGCATCGGCTACTCGGCCCCGAACCCGCGCCGCTCCGATACCGTGGCCGCCATCAAGTCCTCCTGTGACGAGGCCGGCTTCGTGATCGAGGACGTGGGCTCCGCCGACTTCTTCGACAAGACCATGCCGCAGGGTGACTACGAGGTCGCGCTGTTCGCCTGGGCCGGCTCCGGCCAGATCGCCTCGGGCCGCAACATCTACCACTCCACCGGTCAGCAGAACTACGGCAAGTTCTCCAACAAGGAGGTCGACGCCGCCTGGGACACCCTGGCCGGATCCGTCGACCCCGCCGTGCACGCCGAGCAGGTGAAGGTCATCGAGAAGGGCCTGTGGGACAACCTGTTCGGCATCCCGCTGTACGCGCACCCGGGCGTCGTGGCGCACTCGGCGGACGTGGCCAACGTCCGCGACACCGCCACCCAGTCCGGGGCCGTCTGGAACGCCCAGCAGTGGGTCCGCGCCGAGTGACCCTCGGCTGACCCCCACGGGGATGATCCATGACCACTGCTGAGGCCCGGCCATCATCCGGCCGGGCCTCAGCCGTGCTCCCCACGACCGGCCGGACCCGGCGGGTCCGGCCGTGTCGGGGGAGCGGCCCGTGGTGTGATCATGACCACGTCCACGACACCCTTGGTACGGAAGGCAACGTTCAGTTGTGCTGAAATTCATCCTCAGGCGCTTCGGCAGCTCGTTCCTGGTGCTCCTCGGAGCCTCGGTGCTGCTCTACGTGCTCACCATCAACTCCGGCGATCCCCTGGCCGACCTGCGCGAGTCCAACGCGGAGAACCGCGACTACCTCATGCAGCAGCGCACCCAGTTCATGAACCTGGACATGCCCTGGTACCAGCGGTACTGGACCTGGCTCACCGGCGTGGGCCAGTGCTTCATCGGCCAGTGTGAGCTCGGCACCAACCGCCAGGGCCAGGAGGTCGTCGACCTGCTCGGGCTGGCCGCCGCCTCGACCCTGCGCCTGGTCGTGCTGGCCACGGTGATCGCCATGGTCTTCGGCATCGTCATCGGCATCCTGACCGCCATCCGCCAGTACTCCGGCATGGACTACGCGGTCACCTTCCTGACGTTCCTGTTCTTCTCGCTGCCGGTCTTCTGGGCGGCCGTGCTGCTCAAGGAGTACCTGGCCATCGGGTTCAACGACTGGATGGCGGACCCGGGCTTCACCTGGCCCGCGGCGATCGTCGCCGGACTGCTGCTCGGGGTGGTCCTGCAGGCCGTACTGGCCGGTCCGGCCAGGCGCCGCCTCTTCACCTTCCTGGGCGCCTTCCTCTTCACCGTCCTGGCCATCCCGTACCTGGACTGGCTGAACTTCGCCCAGTACCCGCAATTGGGCCCGGTCGTCATCGCGCTCGTCGGGGCCGCGGCCGCCGTCGGGGCCACCGCGCTGGGCGCCGGCCTGCAGAACCGCCGCGTGCTGTACGCGGGGCTGGTGACCGCCGCCCTGGGCGTCGTGTCCTATTACGCCACCTACACCCTGCTGTGGGACCCGACCTGGACGACCCTGCTCGTCCTGGCGGTCGTGCTGGTCATCGTGGCGGTCGCCGTGGGTCGCCTGATGGGCGGGTTCTCCAAGGGCGCGGCCACCATCGTGTCCCTCTTCACGGCCGGGGTCATGGGCCTGCTGATCATCGTGGAGCACCTCTTCCGCGCCTGGCCGGGATACCTCGAGATCGTGGGGCGGCCGATCTCCACCATCGGCTCGCAGACCCCGAACTTCTCCGGCACCTTCTGGGAGGACTTCCTGGACAAGGGGACCCAGCTGCTGCTGCCCACCATCCTGCTGGCCCTGGTCTCCCTGGCGACCTACTCGCGCTACACCCGCGCGTCCATGCTCGAGGTCAGCCAGCAGGACTACATCCGCACCGCCCGTGCCAAGGGGCTCGGCGAGCGGCAGGTCATCCTCAAGCACGCCTTCCGCAACTCGCTGATCCCGATCACCACGATCATGGCCTTCGACTTCGCGGCCCTGATCGGCGGTGCCGTCATCACGGAACGGGTCTTCGGCTGGAAGGGCATGGGCGAGATGTTCGCCACCGGACTGGACCAGGTGGACCCCGCGCCGGTGATGGCCTTCTTCCTGGTCACCGGCACGGCCGCGGTGCTGTTCAACCTGCTGGCCGACATCCTGTACGCGGTCCTCGACCCCCGGATCCGGGTGTGAGCGGCATGCGCAACGACACCGACCCCCGCAACGAGCAGGACCCGAAGACCATGGACGAGAACCCGTCACGAACCGCCACGACCCTGCGGGACGGCACCGGCCCCTCCCAGCAGGCCGTCGACATGGCCAACCTCGCCGAGGTCGAGGACGCGAAGCTGCGGCAGAAGACCGGCAAGTCCTACAGCCAGGGCCAGATGGTCCTGCGCAAGTTCCGGAACCACAGGGCCGCCATGCCCTCGGCCGTGTTCCTGGTCCTGATCTTCATCCTCGCGTTCAGCTCGATCGGCTGGGCCGGGATCCCCGGCTGGTGGGACAAGAGCTACCTGACCTCGTCCACGGTGGTCGACGGCGGCGCCCCCACCCTGTCCCTGGTCCCGCAGTGGCTGGGCGGGGAGGGCATCCGCTGGGGCGAGCACCCGTTCGGCCAGGACAACACGGGCAAGGACTACTTCGCCCTGGTCATGCGCGGCACCCAGCAGTCCCTGATCATCGCGCTGGTGGTCGGCCTGGTCTCCACCGTGATCGGTGCGACCATCGGTGCCATCGCCGGGTACTTCCGCGGGTGGATCGACTCCCTGCTGATGCGCCTGACCGACCTGATCATCGTGATCCCGCTGCTGGTGCTGGCCGCCGTGCTGGGCCGGATGACCTCCAGCCTCGATGCCGGCATCATCCCCCTGGCGGTCGTGCTGGGACTGGTCACCTGGACCTCCCTGGCCCGGCTGGTGCGCGGTGAGGTGCTGTCCCTGCGCGAGAAGGAGTTCGTGGCGGCCTCGGTGGCCATGGGAGCCCACCCGGCCCGCGTGATCGGCCGGCACCTGCTCCCGAACACCATCGGCGTGATCGTCGTCAACGCCACCTTCGCGATCGCCTCGGCCATCCTGCTGGAGACCTCGCTGTCCTTCCTGGGCTTCGGCGTCCAGGCCCCCGAGTCCTCGCTGGGCCTGCTGATCAGCCAGTACCAGAACGCCTTCACCACCCGTCCGTGGCTGTTCTGGTGGCCCGGCATGCTCATCCTGGCCATCGCCCTGTCCGTGAACTTCCTGGGCGACGGCCTGCGCGACGCGTTCGACCCCCGCCAGGGCGCGCGCACGGCGCGGAGGAACCGCCGCCTGGGCACCTTCGGCATCTCCGGTCGGGACAAGGCCCTCGACCGGGCCGCCACGGAGACCAGCGCCGGAGCCGGCGGCCGGGACGTGCCCGCCACCGGGGCGCTGAGGCCGACGACGACCTCCGCGGAACTGCGCGACGAGATCCACTCGGACGATGAGCCGCACGGGGGGCCCCGCCGGCACGGGGACCGCCGGAAGGGCAGGAACCGCCCGGACGGAGACCACCCGGGCGGAGACCGCCCGGACGAGCACCGTCGTGACGACCAGGAACCGAGAGACTGAGGAGGGGAGAGGCCATGGGCATCTTCGGACGCAAGAACCGTGAAGGGACCGCCGACGTGGTGGACGAGGCTCCCGGGCCGGGCTCGCACGCGGCCCGGCCGACGTCGGGCTCATCCCCGGCCACCGGCTCGCTGGGGGTGGTCCAGCGCCACCCGGACCGCGACGGCAGGCCGATCCTGTCCTTCCAGGACGTCTCGGTGACCTTCGACACGGAGTTCGGCCAGGTCGAGGCGGTCAAGGGGGTCAGCTTCGACATCAAGCCGGGTGAGGTCGTCGCCCTGGTCGGTGAGTCGGGCTCGGGCAAGTCGGTCACCTCGGCCACCGCCATGGGCCTGCTGCCGAACAACGCGAACGTCTCCGGCACGGTGATGCTGGGCGACCGCGACGTCACCGCACTGGACGCCTCCGGACTGCGCCGGATCCGTGGCCGCCATGCCGCCATGGTCTTCCAGGAGCCGATGACCGCGCTGAACCCCGTGCTGACCGTGGGTGACCAGCTCACCGAGGCGCTGAACCTGCACGGGATCGCCTTCGGCACCGAGGCGGACCGCCGGGCCGCGGAGCTGCTGGAGATGGTCGGGATCCAGGACGCGAAGAACCGGCTGCGGCAGTACCCGCACCAGTTCTCCGGAGGCCAGCGCCAGCGCATCGTCATCGCCATGGCGATCAGCTGCTCGCCCGAGGTGATCATCGCCGACGAACCGACCACCGCACTCGACGTCACGGTCCAGGCCGAGATCCTCGAGCTGTTGCGCTCGCTCAAGGACCAGCTGAACACCGGCATCCTGCTCATCACGCACAACATGGGCGTGGTGGCGGACATGGCCGATCGCGTCTGCGTGATGCTGCGCGGCGAGCTGGTGGAGTCCGGCGAGGTCCACCAGGTCATGCAGAACCCCCAGCACCCATACACGCAACGGCTGCTGGCGTCCGTGCCGCGGCTCGGTGCCGAGCTGGAGGTCGCCGAACCGGAGCCGGTCACCGAGACCCAGTCGAGGGTCAGCTATGCCATCGAGGCCGAGGGGATGTGCATCGAGTACGACCACCGCGGCAAGAAGAACCGCGTGGTGCACGACATCGACTTCACGGTGTCCCCGGGGGAGATCCTCGGGCTGGTGGGGGAGTCCGGTTCGGGCAAGTCCACGATCGCCAAGGCCGTCCTGGGGCTGCTGCCCGTGGCCCAGGGCTCGTTGAGGATCCGCGGGGAGGACCTGACCCGGATGGCCGGTGGCGAGGCCCGCCGGATGCGCAAGCGCATCGGAGTCGTCTTCCAGGACCCCGCGGCCTCCCTGGACCCGCGCTTCCCGATCGGTGACGTCATCACCGAACCGATGGTCATCCACAAGGTGGGCAACAGGGCGTCGCAGATGCAGCGGGCCTACGAGCTGCTGGACGCCGTCAAGCTCCCGCGCTCGGTGGTCAACCGGTACCCGCACGAGCTCTCCGGTGGTCAGCGTCAGCGCATCTCCATCGCCCGGGCGCTCACCCTGGACCCCGAGGTGCTGATCGCGGACGAGCCGACCTCGGCCCTGGACGTGTCCGTGCAGGCCGCCGTGCTCGACATGTTCGCCGAGCTGCAGTCCCGGTACGAGTTCGCCTGCCTGTTCGTCTCGCACGACCTGGCCGTGGTGGACATGCTGGCCCACCGGGTGCTGGTCCTCAAGGACGGCCGCCAGGTGGAACAGGGCCCCACCGCCGAGGTGCTGCACCACCCGGCCGAGGACTACACGAAGCGCCTGCTGGCGGCCGCCCCGGCCCCGGACCCGGACGAGCAGCTGGCCAAGCGGACCGAGCGGCGCCAGCTGCTGCAGTCCCTGGGCGAGACCCCCTACTGAGGACGGCGGACGGGAGCGCTTGCCGGCGTCCCGTACAATCGGACGGGGCCTGTAGACGGCTTTGCCGGCAGCCCCGTACCTTCCGCCGTCCTCGATGAACAGGCACCTCTATGACTGAAACCCTCACCCAGCGCACCGATCTCCGCAACGTCGCCATCGTGGCCCACGTCGACCACGGCAAGACCACCCTGGTGGATGCGATGCTGCGCCAGGCCGGCGCCTTCTCCAGCCACGGTGAGGTGGAGGACCGGGTGATGGACTCCGGTGAGCTCGAACGCGAGAAGGGCATCACCATCCTGGCCAAGAACACCACCGTGTTCTACTCCGGTCCCGCGGCCAAGGGCGAGATGGTGACCTTCAACGTCATCGACACCCCCGGCCACGCCGACTTCGGCGGTGAGGTCGAGCGCGGGCTGTCCATGGTGGACGGCGTCGTGCTCCTGGTGGACTCCTCCGAGGGACCGCTGCCCCAGACCCGCTTCGTGCTCCGCAAGGCCCTGGCCGCCAAGCTGCCCGTCATCCTCGTGGTCAACAAGACCGACCGTCCGGACGCGCGCATCGACGGCGTCGTCTCCGACTCCATGGACCTGCTGCTGGGCCTGGCCTCGGACCTGGCCGACGAGGTCGAGGACCTGGACCTGGACTCCGTGCTGAACCTGCCGATCGTCTACGCCTCCGGCAAGGCCGGCAGGGCCTCCCTCGAGCAGCCGGCGGACGGCCAGCTGCCGGACAGCGAGGACCTGGAGCCGCTGTTCGCGACCATCCTGGAGCACATCCCGGCCCCGACCTACACGCCCGGTGAGGTGCTGCAGGCCCACGTCACGAACCTGGACGCCTCTCCCTTCCTGGGCCGCCTGGCCCTGCTGCGCATCTTCAACGGCACCCTGAAGAAGGGCCAGCAGGTGGCCTGGGCGCGTCAGGACGGGCAGCTGAAGACGGTGAAGATCACCGAGCTGCTCGGCACCAAGGGGTTGTCCCGCGAGCCGATCGAGTCGGCGGGCCCGGGGGAGATCGTGGCCGTCGCCGGCATCGAGGACATCATGATCGGCGAGACCCTCACCGATCCGGAGAACCCGAAGCCGTTGCCGCTGATCACGGTGGACGACCCGGCGATCTCGATGACCGTCGGCATCAACACCTCCCCGCTGGCGGGCAGGGTGAAGAACGCCAAGGTCACCGCCCGCCAGGTCAAGGACCGCCTCGACGCCGAGCTGGTCGGCAACGTCTCGCTGAAGGTCCTGCCCACCGAGCGTCCCGACGCCTGGGAGGTCCAGGGCCGCGGTGAGCTGGCGCTGGCCATCCTGGTGGAGCAGATGCGCCGCGAGGGCTTCGAGCTGACCGTCGGCAAGCCCCAGGTGGTCACCAAGACCATCGACGGCAAGGTCCACGAGCCGATGGAACTGATGACCATCGACACCCCGGAGGAGTTCATGGGCGCCATCACCCAGCTGATGGCCGCCCGCAAGGGCCGGATGACCGAGATGTCCAACCACGGCACCGGCTGGATCCGGATGGAGTTCAACGTCCCCGCCCGCGGCCTGATCGGCTTCCGCACCCAGTTCCTCACGGACACCCGCGGGGCCGGCATCGCCTCCTCCATCGCCAACGGCTACGAGCCCTGGGCCGGCCCGATCGAGTACCGCACCAACGGCTCGCTGGTGGCCGACCGCTCGGGCACCGCCACCCCGTTCGCGATGATCAACCTGCAGGAACGCGGCACGTTCTTCATCCAGCCCGGTTCCGAGGTGTACGAGGGCATGATCGTCGGCGAGAACTCGCGCGCCGATGACATGGACGTGAACATCACCAAGGAGAAGAAGCTCACGAACATGCGTGCGGCCTCCTCGGACTCCTTCGAGGGGCTGACCCCGCCGCGCAGGCTGACCCTCGAGGAGTCGCTCGAGTTCGCCCGCGAGGACGAGTGCGTGGAGATCACCCCCGAGGACATCCGCATCCGCAAGGTGATCCTGGACGCCAACGAGCGGAACAAGGCCAACCGCGCCCGTGCCCGCGCCTGAGGCGCCCCGGCGCAACACCCCGACACCGGACGGTCCCGGCCGGCACAACGACGCCCCGTCCGCGGTCATGGCCCCCTGGCGCGCCGCGCTGGGTGCGGTCCTGGTCGGGGCGGGCGTCGGGGTCCTGGGCACCGTGCTGCACACGCACTTCGCCTGGCTGGGTGAGACCGTCCTGCCGTGGGGAGCCGTCCTCGCGCTGGTGCTGGCCGCGTCCGCGCAGCTGTGGTGGACGCTGCGCTGCTCGGTCGCGTGGGCCGGTGGCGTGAGCGCCATCGTGGCCTTCACCACCGCGCTGGGGCTGTCCGCCTGGCCGGGACTGGACACCTTCGCGGTGGCCCTGACCGAGTACACGTTGCGCGTGGTCCCGGGCCCGGCGGTTTCCGGCGCGGTCTGGCTGTGGGGCCTGCCCGTGGTGGCCGTGCTCACGATGCTCGTGGCCCAGCCGCTCCTGCGGGTGCCCGCGTCACGGGACTAGACTGTCCGCAGAAACCTCTCGTCCGGCACGCCGCGTGGTGCCCGGACCCGAACCGACGAACCGCTGGAAGGTGGACGGTCTGAAGTGACGTACGTCATCGCCCTGCCGTGTGTGGACCTGAAGGACAAGGCCTGCATCGATGAATGCCCGGTGGACTGCATCTACGAGGGGGAGCGGATGCTGTACATCCACCCCGACGAGTGCGTGGACTGTGGCGCCTGCGAACCGGTGTGCCCCGTCGAGGCGATCTACTACGAGGACGACACGCCCGAGGAGTGGGCCGATTACTACAAGGCCAACGTGGAGTTCTTCGACGACCTCGGCTCCCCGGGCGGTGCGGCCAAGATGGGCCTGATCAACAAGGACCACCCGCTCGTCGCCGCGCTGCCCCCGCAGCCACAGCCGGCCGACCTGTAGTGCTCACACTGCCCGAGTACCCCTGGGAGTCCCTGGCGCCCTACCGGCGCACCGCAGCGGGCCATCCCGGGGGGATCAGCGACCTGTCCATCGGCACGCCCGTGGACGACACCCCGGAACTGATCCAGCGTGCGCTGGCCGCGGCGGCCAACGCCCACGGGTACCCGACCACGCACGGCACGGCCGAACTGCGCGAGGCCATCGCCGCCTGGTACGCCCGACGTCGCGGCGTGCCCGGGCTGGACCCGCAGGCCGTGATCCCCACCGTGGGCTCCAAGGAGTTCATCGCCTGGCTGCCGCTGCTGCTCGGCATCGGCCCCGGGGACGTGGTGGTCCGCCCGACCGTCGCCTACCCCACCTACGACATCGGCGCGCTGCTGGTGGGTGCCGAGGCCGTCGCCGCGGACTCCCTGGACGACCTCGACGCCGGGACCCGCGCCCGCGTGAGACTGGTCTGGACCAACTCCCCGGCCAACCCCACCGGGCAGGTGGCCTCCGCCGACCGGCTGCGCGCCGTCGTCGACCAGGCCCGGCGGCTCGGCGCGGTGGTGGCCGGGGACGAGTGCTATGCCGAGCTCGGCTGGGACCGGTGGGACGACTCCGCGGCCGGCACGCCCTGCATCCTCTCCGAGAAGGTCTCCGGCGGGGACCACACGGGCCTGCTCAGCGTGTACTCACTCTCCAAGCAGTCCAACCTGGCCGGTTACCGGGCCGCGTTCGCGGCGGGGGACCCGGGCCTGGTGAGGAACCTCGTCAACAGCCGCAAGCACGCCGGGATGATCGTCCCGGCGCCGGTGCAGGCCGCCATGACGGTCGCGCTGGGCGACGACGCCCACGTGGCCGCACAGAAGGACCGGTACCGCGCCCGGCGGTCGCTGCTGAAGGACGCCCTGACCTCGGCCGGCCTGGTCGTGGACCACTCCGAGGCGGGGCTCTACCTCTGGACCCGGGACGGCACCCGGGACGGTGCGCCCAGCGAGGCGGACAGCTGGGCGCTGGTCGGACAGCTCGCGGAACGGGGCATCCTGGTGGGCCCGGGCACGTTCTACGGCACGGCCGGCAACGGCTACGTCCGGGTCGCGATCACGGCCACGGACGACGCCGTCGCCCGGGCCGCGGAACGGCTTCGCGCCTGGCGTTAGGTCGTCACCGATTCCGTGCATCAGCCCGGTGCTTGGTAGCGTTGACGAGGATTGAATCATCGCGACCCCCACCCCTCGGTGCCGTGGTCCGCGTCACCGACGAACTCATGAGGGAGTACCCATGACCGAGAACACTTCGGCAGCGCTGTCCGTCGACGGCACGAGCGTCGACCTACCCCGCGAGCAGGCGACCGCCGGCAACGACGGTCTGAACATCGGGCCCCTGCTGAAGAACACCGGTCTGGTCACCTACGACCCGGGGTTCATGAACACGGCCAACACCAAGTCGGCCATCACCTTCATCGACGGCGACGAGGGCGTGCTGCGCTACCGCGGTTACCCCATCGAGCAACTGGCCGAGAACTCCTCCTTCCTGGAGGTCGCCTACCTGCTGATCTACGGCGACCTGCCCACCGGTGACCAGCTGGGAGCCTGGGACGAGAACATCCGCCGCCACACCATGCTCCACGAGGACCTCAAGGGCTTCTTCGGCGGCTTCCCGCGGGACGCCCACCCGATGCCGGTCCTGTCCTCCGCGGTGTCCGCGCTGTCCACGTTCTACCCGGACTCCCTGGACCCGTTCGACGAGGAACAGGTCCACATCTCCACCATCCGGCTGATGGCCAAGCTGCCGGTCATCGCCTCCTACGCGTTCAAGAAGTCGCTGGGCCAGCCGATGCTGTACCCGGACAACTCGCTGAACCTGGTGGAGAACTTCCTGCGCCAGTGCTTCGGCGTCCCGGCCGAGCCCTACGAGCTGGACCCGGACATGGTCAAGGCCCTGGACATGCTGCTCATGCTGCACGCCGACCACGAGCAGAACTGCTCCACCTCCACCGTGCGCCTCGTGGGCTCCTCGCAGGCCAACATGTTCGCCTCCGTCTCGGCCGGCATCAACGCCCTCTACGGCCCGCTGCACGGCGGGGCCAACGAGGCGGTGCTGAACATGCTGCACCGCATCAAGGACGAGGGTGTCAGCCCCGAGGACTTCATGGAGAAGGTGAAGAACAAGGAGGCCGGCATCAAGCTGATGGGCTTCGGCCACCGGGTCTACAAGAACTACGACCCGCGCGCCAAGATCATCAAGAAGACCGCCGAGGACATCCTGGGCAAGCTCGGCGGCCACGACGAACTGCTCGAGATCGCCCAGCGCCTCGAGGAGAAGGCCCTGGCCGATGACTACTTCGTGGAGCGCCGCCTCTACCCGAACGTCGACTTCTACACCGGCGTGATCTACAAGGCCATGGGCTTCCCGGAGAAGATGTTCACCGTGCTGTTCGCCCTGGGCCGCCTGCCCGGCTGGATCGCCCAGTGGCGCGAGCTGATGCAGGATCCGTCCACCAAGATCGGCCGGCCGCGCCAGGTCTACACCGGCTACGACCTGCGGGACTACCCGGGCCGCTGAGCCCGAGCACCCGTCCGCGTCTCCCGGTCCTCCCGACGACACCCCGCCCGTCCCGGCGGGGGCGTGGTCGGGATGACCGGGATTCGTGCGTCTGTGGACCGCTCAACCCGCCAGGGTGATGGTGACCGCGCCCTCGGTCCCGGTGGCCGGCGACCAGCCGTGGTCCGCGCGGACCCAGCCCTGGCCGCCGAAGGACGCCGCCGTGACGCCGTACTGCCGCGCGTTGGCCACGGCCCACTGCACCAGGGCCCAGCCGCGCGCGCCCGTGGCCGGGATGGTCACGGTGTGCCCGTCCCCGGAGACCGCGGGATCCACGTCCGAGAGCTGGTCCGTCAGGGCGGCCACCAGGGCCCGGGCGTCCCCGGGGCCCTCGGGTGAGCGCAGCACGCAGTTCAGCCCGGCGGGGGAGTGCCCGGTCAGGGCGGACGCGTAGGCCCGGCCCTCCGGTTCGTGGTCGGCATAGGCATCGGGGTACGCCGAGCGCTGGACGGTCTGGGCGGCCACGGTGATGTCCAGGTCCTCGAAGTCCGGGACCAGCAGCTCGAGCTCCTGGTAGAACCGGTTCGTGGCGTACACCGGGTCCATGACCTGCTCCTCGGACCCCCAGCCCTGCGAGGGCCGCTGCTGGAACAGCCCGCGGGAGTCGGGCCCGGCCTCGTCCCCGTAGTCGATGTTGCGCAGCTTGGACTCCTGCACGGCGGTGGCGATGCCGATCGAGGCCGCCCGGGCGGGCAGCCCGCGGTCCATGGCCACGGCCGCGATCAGGGCGGCGTTGGCCGCCTGGTCCGGGGCGAGGCCGAAGGACTCCGTGCCGACCACGGCGGTGCACCGCTCCCGCACCAGGATCTCGGAGGAGTCGATGAACCGGGAGGCGGCCCAGAACCCGCCCGCCACGAGCACCGCGCAGACCACGAGCACCCCGAGCGCGCGCCGGCGCCGCGTCCGGCGGGGGCTCATCGGTACGCCCGGGCGTCAGTTGGCGTGCAGCGCGTCATTGAGCACGACGGTCTGCCCGGCCCGGGGCAGGGCCTGGACCTGGCCGGTGGAGGAGTCGCGGCGGAACAGCAGGTTCGGGACCCCGGACAGGTCCAGCGCCTTGACCACGGACTCGGTCCCCGAGTCCTGCTTCACGGTCACCCGGGTCCCGGCGGTCACGTACAGCCCGGCCTCCACCACGCAGTCGTCGCCCACGGAGATGCCCACGCCGGCGTTGGCGCCCAGCAGCACGCGCTCACCGATGACGATGCGCTGCGTGCCACCGCCGGAGAGGGTGCCCATGATGGAGGCCCCGCCGCCGACGTCGGAACCGTTACCGACCACCACACCGGCCGAGATCCGGCCCTCCACCATGGAGGCGCCGAGCGTGCCGGCGTTGAAGTTCACGAAGCCCTCGTGCATCACGGTCGTGCCCGCGGCCAGGTGGGCTCCGAGCCGCACCCGGTCGGCGTCGGCGATCCGGACCCCGGAGGGGAGCACGTAGTCCGTCATTCGCGGGAACTTGTCCACGCCGTACACCGCCACGGGGCCGCGGGCGCGCAGCTTCAGCCGGGTCGCCTCGAAGCCGTCGGTCGAGCAGGGACCGGCGCTGGTCCACACCACGTTGGCCAGGGTGCCGAAGATCCCGTCCAGGTTGAGGGTGTTGGGGGCCGCCAGGCGGTGGGACAGCAGATGCAGCCGCAGCCAGGAGTCCAGGGTGTCGACGGGCGCGGAGTCCAGGTCAGACTCCACGGTCACGACCCGCTGGGTGGTGCCCCGGTCCGCGTCGGGGCGGGCGACGGACTCCAGGGCCCCGGTCATCGAGCTGTCCACGTCGGCCGCCGGGCCCAGCGCCGGGGCCGGGAACCAGGCGTCCAGGACGGTGCCGTCCGCGGCGAAGGTCGCCAGTCCGAGGCCGGAGGCCGTCCGTGGGGTGGTCAGGGTGGCGCCGGGCTGGGAGGGGTTGGAGTCCATGGGAATATCCTACTGGCATGGATTCTTCCCTCCCGGTCACCACCGCGCCCGTCCTGCCCCCTCTCGACCTCGACGTGGCCCTGCTGACCGCCGAGCTGCTGGACATCCATTCCGTGTCCGACCACGAGACCCTGCTGGCGGACGCCGTCGAGGAGGCGCTGCGGGCCCTGCCGGCCCTGAGCGTGCAGCGCATCGGTGACGCGGTGGTGGCCCGCACCGAGTTCGGGCTGGACTCCCGGGTGGTGCTGGCCGGTCACCTGGACACCGTCCCGCTGCCCACCGTCCCCGGTGCCCGGGGCACGGTGCCCTCGCGCTGGGAGCCGGCGACCGGCGTCGGGACCGTGGCGGCCGTGCCGGCCGACGGGGACGTGCTCTACGGACGCGGCGCCACGGACATGAAGGGCGGAGTGGCCGTCCAGCTGGCACTGGCCGGGCTCCTGGGGCGCGACGCCGGCCCCCGTCCCGCGCGGGACGTCACCTGGGTGTTCTACGACCACGAGGAGGTCGAGGCGGCGCGGTCCGGCCTGGGCCGCATCGCCCGGCAGGCGTCCGCGTTGCTGGAGGCGGACTTCGCGGTGCTGCTGGAACCCACCGACGGCGTGGTGGAGGGAGGGTGCAACGGCACCAGCCGGTACCTCGTGACGGTGCCGGGCGTCGCCGCCCACACGGGCCGGTCCTGGCGCGGGGTCAACGCGATCCACGCGACCGCCCCCCTGCTGACGGTGCTGGCCGCCTACGAGCCGGCCACGGTCACGGTCGAGGGCCTGGACTACCGGGAGGGACTGAACGCGGTGCGGATCCACGGCGGCACCGCGGGCAACGTCGTGCCCGACTCCTGCGCCGTGGAGGTCAACTACCGGTTCGCCCCGGACAAGACCGTCGAGCAGGCGCACGAGCACGTGTACGCGGTCCTGTCCCACGCCGGCATCTCCCCGGAGGCCGTCGAGGTCACGGACGCCTCGCCCGCGGCCCGCCCCGGCCTGGACCACCCTGCGGCGGCGGCCTTCGTCGCCGCCGTCGGCGGGGTACCGATGCCCAAGTACGGCTGGACGGACGTCGCCCGGTTCTCCGAGCTGGGCGTGCCGGCCGTGAACTTCGGGCCGGGGGACGCCCTGCTGGCCCACGCCGACGACGAGCACGTCACCGCCGGCGCGGTGCGGGCGTGCCTGGGGGCGCTGCGTCGCTGGCTCGTGCCGGAGTCCGACGTCCGCTGACGGCCCGGACCGCCGGCCGCCCGGCCTACCTGACCGAGAGTGCGGGGCCCATGGTGGTGGAGGTGACCGGTGCGGTGTCCCCGCCGGTGCGGGAGGAGAGCCGTCCGGCGAGCTTGGAGGCCAGCCAGGTGAGGATGAAGTTGATGACGATGAAGATCAGTGCGGCCACCACGAGGGTCTGCAGGATGTTGGAGTAGCCCGAGCCGAGCTGGCGGGAGTACTGCAGCAGTTCGTAGAAGCCGATCAGGTAGCCCAGGGCGGAGTCCTTGATGATGACCACGAACTGGCTCAGCAGTGAGGGCAGCATTGCGGTCAGGGCCTGGGGGACCTCGACCAGGCGCAGGGACTGGTTGTTGGTCATCCCCACGGCTGCGGCGGCCTCGCGCTGTCCCTTGGGCAGCGACTTCACCCCGGAGCGGACCAGTTCGGCGATCACGGCCCCGTTGTAGACGGTGAGCCCGACGATCACCCCGTAGTACGCGGCGTCCGCGGAGGCGATCAGTCCCGAGGGGGCGACGATGCGGGAGAAGAAGAAGTACAGGAAGAACATCATCACCAGCACCGGCACGGCGCGGAAGAACTCGACCACCACGCCGGCGATCCAGCGGATCGGGCCGAACGGGGCCAGGCGCATGAAGCCGAAGATGAGCCCGAAGACCATGGCCGTGACCACGGCGATCCCGGAGGCCTGCAGGGTGAACTTCAGCCCGGGCAGGTAGTAGTTGGCCCAGGCGTTGGCGTTCAGGGCGTTGGCCCACTTCTCCGGGGCCAGCTGGTCCTGTTCGTTGAGCTGGATCAGCACCAGCACCACGATGACCAGCACGACCACCAGGGCCGCGGCGTTGGAGAGCAGGATGTTGCGCCGGGCCCTGGGGCCCGGGGCATCGAAGAGGACGGTGGCCTGGGTTCTCATCGGGCCACCGCCAGCTTGTCGGAGAGCCAGGTGGTCAGCAGGCCCATCGGGATCACGATGATGCAGAACCCGATCGCGATGGTCAGGAAGATGGAGACCATCAGGTTGGGGTTGAACTCGATCATGGTCTTCATCAGTCCGGAGGCCTCCGCCACGGAGGCGGCCGCGGCCACCGTGGTGTTCTTGGTCAGGGCGATCAGGGTGTTGCCCAGGGGGGTGATGGCCCCGCGCAGGGCCTGGGGGAGCACGACCACCCGGGCGGCGGGCAGGAAGCTCAGGCCGATGGCGCGGGCGGCCTCGGCCTGGCCCTGGGGGACCGTGTTGACCCCGGAGCGGATGGCCTCGCACACGAAGGCCGCGTGGTAGATCGACAGCGCGATGACGGCGTAGATGAAGAAGTTGAGCTCGAAGTCCGAGGAGAACGTGATCTTCAGCTGGCCCCACACGGCCAGCACGCCGAGCACCATGATGATCGTCAGCGGGGTGTTGCGCACCACGTTCACGTAGGAGGTGCCGATGGCCCGCAGCGAGCCCACGGGGGAGATCCGGAACACGGCCAGCACGGTGCCCAGCGCGAACGAGCCGATGGCCGCGAGGATGGTCAGCCGAATGTTCATCCAGAAGGCGCCGATGATGTCGTACTCGGCGAAGAGTTCAAGAAAGCCGTTCATGGGGTTCCTGTCCCTGGAGCGGACGGAGGGGTGGGGCCGACGACGGCGGCGGGACGGCCCGAGGGCCGTGCCGCCGCCGTCTCAGTGCCGCGGTTCAGTCGCGCGGCGCGGCGGCTCAGGCCTCGCAGGGCACCAGCTCGGCGTCGGGGCCGTTGTTCAGCGTCTCGTCGGGGGTGTAGCCCGTCCCCTCGGTGTTCGTGGTCAGGGCCTCCTCCCAGGCGCCCTCGTCCTTCATCTTGGTGATGGCGTCGTTGATGGCCTGGCACTGGTCCGAGCCCTTGGGGATGCCCACGCCGTAGCGTTCGGTGGTGAAGGCGTTGCCGACCACCTTGAACTTGCCGGAGTTCTCGGGGGTGGCGGCCAGGCCGGCGAGGATGATGTCGTCCGTGGTGACGGCGTCCACCTGGCCGGACTCCAGGTAGGTCACGCACTCGGCGTACCCGCCCTGCTCGACCAGGTTCACACCCTCGGCGTACTCGTCCTTGATCCGCTGGGCCGAGGTGGACCCGGTGACGGAGCACAGGTTCTTGCCGTTCAGCGCCTCCGGGCCGGTGATCTCGGTGTCGTCCTGGCGCACCAGCAGGTCCTGGCCGGCCACGAAGTACGGGCCCGCGAAGTCCACGCGTTCGGCGCGCTCGTCGGTGATGGAGTAGGTGGCGAAGATCATGTCGACCTCGCCGCCCTCCAGGGCGTTCTCCCGGTTGGCCGAGGGGGTCTGGATCCACTCGATGTCGCCCTCGGCGTAGCCCAGCTCACCGGCCACGTACTTGGCGACGTCCACGTCGAAGCCGGTCGGGTCGCCGGAGCCCTCGCGGAAGCCGAGGCCGGGCTGGTCGAACTTGATGCCGATGCGGACCGTCTCGCCACCGCCCTGGGTCTCACCGCCGCCGGTCTCACCGCCGCCGTTGTCCGTGGAGGACGGCGAGCAGGCGGACAGGGCGAGGGCGGCCGACGCGGCCAGGGCGGCGACGGAGATGTACTTCTTGCGCATGGTTCCTCCAGGGACGGTGATGATGTCGGTGCGACGGGTGGTCTGGGTGGGCGAGCGGTGCGTTCGCCCGGGTTCAGTGGGTGAGGATCTTGCCGAGGAAGTCCTTGGCGCGGGGGTGCTGGGGGCGGGTGAAGAAGGACTCGGGATCGGTGTCCTCCAGGACCTTGCCCTCGTCCATGAACAGCACCCGGTCCCCGGCCTTGCGCGCGAAGCCCATCTCGTGGGTCACCACCACCATGGTCATGCCCTCGCGGGCCAGCTGGACCATGACGTCGAGCACCTCCTGGACCATCTCCGGGTCCAGGGCCGAGGTCGGCTCGTCGAAGAGCAGGACCTTGGGCTTCATGGCCAGGGCGCGGGCGATGGCCACGCGCTGCTGCTGGCCGCCGGAGAGCTGGGCCGGCATCTTCCGGGCCTGCTGGGCCACCCCGACGCGTTCGAGCAGCCCCATGGCGTCCTTCTCCGCCTGGGCCTTCTTCACGCCCTTGACCTTGATCGGGCCCAGGGTGACGTTCTCCAGGATCGACTTGTGGGCGAAGAGGTTGAAGGACTGGAACACCATCCCGACGTCGGCGCGCAGCCGCGCCAGCGCCTTGCCCTCATCGGGCAGGGGCTTGCCGTCGATGCGGATCGTCCCGCCCGGGTCGATGGTCTCCAGGCGGTTGATGGTGCGGCACAGGGTGGACTTGCCCGACCCGGACGGGCCCAGCACGATCGCCACCTGCCGTTCCGGGATGGTCAGGTTGATGTCCGTGAGCGCCTGGAACGACCCGAAGTGCTTGTTGACGTTCTCCAGTTCGACCAGGATCCGGGTGCCGGTGCTGTCCGCCGCGGGGGGATCCGCTGGGGGCGGTGTGGTCTGCGTCATGGCGACGAGACTAGCGGAGAACGACGCCGCCCGTCAGGTGACGTGGGTGGTTCATGGTGGTTTAACACCATCGTTGCGGAACTGAAACAACTCTTTCCCGTCCGGGGGCTACCGGGTCCGGAGGCCCCGCCGACTAGTGTGGTCCCATGTCACAGAACTCCGACGACCGGCGGCCGCGACCGGAGGTCCGGCGCGGTCCCCAGACGCTGCGCGGCGCCGACGCCTCGGCACCGACGTTCGACCAGATGCTGCTGGACTCCCGCCAGCGTCAGGCGGGTTCCTCCGGACGGCGGAGCACCGAGTCGATCGCCCGGGACACCTGGCGGGTGATGCGCATGCAGGGCGAGCTCGTGGAGGGTTTCGGCTCGCTGGCGACCCTGGGCCCGGCCATCTCCGTGTTCGGCTCGGCCAGGGCCCGGCCCGGCGAGGCGGACTACGAGCAGTCCCGGGAGGTCGGCCGACGGCTGGCCGAGGCCGGCTTCACGGTCATCACCGGTGGCGGGCCCGGGGTGATGGAGGCCGCCAACCGGGGGGCCAAGGAGGGCGGCGGGCATTCCGTGGGGCTGGGCATCGAGCTGCCCCACGAGCAGGGGTTGAACGACTGGGTGGACCTGGGCATCGACTTCCGCTACTTCTTCGTCCGCAAGGTCATGTTCGTGAAGTTCTCCCAGGGTTTCGTGGTGGCCCCCGGTGGCATGGGCACCCTGGACGAGCTCTTCGAGGCGCTGACCCTGGTCCAGACCGGCAAGGTCACCGCCTTCCCCGTGGTCCTGCTGGACCGGGAGTACTGGACGCCGCTCGTGGCGTGGATCCGGGACACCCTGGTCGCCCGCGGGATGATCGCGGAGGACGACGTGGACCTGCTGCGCGTGGCGGACACCCCTGAGGAGGCCGTGGAGCTGGTGCTGACCACGGTGCCCGTGTCCCGCTGGCCGGACCGCCTGGCCGGGCGCGACGTGACCGACGACGGCCTGGGCGAGGGCGGCCCGGCCGACGGTGACCCGCAGTGACCGTGCCCGTGGTGCTGGTCCTGGTGGCGGCCGTCGTCGTGGTGGGCCTGATCGCCCTCGCCCTCGCCGGGCGCACCGGTTTCGCCCGGCCGCTGGCCGAGCCGGTCCGGACCCTGCCCCCGGTGCTGCTGCCGGCGGACCCGGAGGCGGCCGACGTCGACCGCCTGCGCTTCTCACCGGCGCTGCGGGGCTACCGGATGGACCAGGTGGACGAGACCCTGCAGCGGCTCGCGTCAGCGCTGGCGGATCGGGACGCCGAGATCACCGCGCTGCGGCGGCAGGCGCAGGACGGGCCTGACATCGGCGGTCCTGCCGGTGTGATTAGCGGCACCGCGCCGAATCCGGAATAATAGGGGATGTCAAGCGCTCTGCGACCGGCTCCCCTCGGGTGCCGGTCGCACGAACTATCGTGCGGCCCCAGCGCGACACGGGACCCGCAGTTGAGAAGGGAACACAGATGGCAGCCATGAAGCCTCGTACCGGGGATGGTCCCATGGAAGTGACCAAGGAGGGACGAAGCCTGATCATGCGCGTGCCGATCGACGGCGGCGGACGACTGGTCCTCGAGCTCAACAACGAGGAGGCCAATTCGCTCAAGGAGTGCCTCGTCGGGGTCACCGAGGGCTGACGTCCCGCCTCGTGACACCGGTATCGCACGAGACCCCCGGATCCCCGCCGCACGGCGGGTCCGGGGGTCTCGTGCATGATGGCGAGCGCCGGGAGCGCCGGTGTACCGGGGCAGTGCCGCTCCGGCGGTCAGCGCCGGACGGCCGCCAGCACGCCGGTACCGGTCGGGACGAGGGCGGAGAACCACTGCTCCTCGTCGCGCAGGAGCTTGCCGGCCTCCCGGGCGGCCACGGTGGAGGCCTCCCGCACCGCGGGTTTGGGGACCCGGTCCTGGTCCAGCGCGTCGTTGACCACCAGCAGCCCGCCCGGACGCAGCAGCCGCGCGGACTGCTCCACGTGGAAGACGAGGGACGCCTTGTCCGCGTCGAGGAACACCATGTCGTAGGACCGGCTGGTCAGCCGCGGCACCACGGTGCGCGCCCGGCCGGTGATCATCCGGGTCCGGTTGGCCGGGAACCCGCCGTCGGCGAAGGCCTCGCGGGCGGCCCGCAGCGCCTCGGCATCCGGGTCGATCGTGGTCAGCATGGAGGTGCGGACGAGCCCGCGCATCAGGGCGAGACCGGACACCCCGGCCCCGGTGCCGATCTCCACCAGGGTGGCGGGGGACCGGGTGGCCGCCAGCACGGTCAACAGGGCGGCGGTGCCCTCGCTCACCGGGACGATGCCCAGGTCTGCCGAGCGCTCGCGGGCCCGCAGCATGACCTCGTCCTCGTCCGGACGCGACTCGGCGAAGGCCCAGCTGGCATGCTTGTCCGTCTGATGGGGGCTCAGGGCCTTCATGGGGCGGGCTCGATTCTGTCGTCGGTTCCGGCGTCCTGTCGTCAGTCGCGGCACCCCAGTCTACGGCGACCTGGGCCTGTGCTCAGGCTCCTCCCAGAAAGACGGGGCACACTGGTCGGGTACGGAAAGGAGTCGTCGGCCGTGATCCCCACCGACTGCACCACCCCTCCCACCACACATGACAGCCGTTCCGGCCCCCGCGTTTCCGGCCCCAGTGCCTCGATCTCCTCCCCGGGAATGCCCGCCGGAGGGACGGACGAGGGCTGATGGCCGTCCTGCATCCCCGGAGCCGTCTGGACTCCTTCATCGAGGGCGCCCTGACCCCGTATTCCCGCGCGCGCGTCTCCGCCCATCTGGCGGACTGCTCGGACTGCCGCCGCGAGGTCGGTCAGCGCGAACGCATCCTGCGCGCCGCGTCATCCCTCGGACCGGTTCGCGGGCCGTCGTCTGACCCGTCCGGCCCGGAGGGTGCCGGGCAGCGGTGCGTCCCCGTGCTGGAGCGCCGCGACGGAGTGGCCGGCTGGAAGGTCGTGCTCGGTCTCGGAGCGGTGGGGCTGCTCACCTCCGGTGTCCTGATGTCGGCGTGGGTCGCCGGTGACCCGGAGGCCCGGGACCCGCAGGCCGGCCAGTTCCAGTTCCTGTCCTTCGCCGGGGACTCCTCCCCGGTCCCCGAGGCCGACGTGGGCCGCTCGGCCGCCGCGTCGATGTCCGGTGCGTCCTCGGGTGCCGCGTCCGTGTCACCGGTGCCGGACCGCGCACCTGCCGGTTCGATCCTGTCCTCGGCGGCCGGCATCACCCCGGACACGGCGGGTACGCTGACGCCCTCGATGGTGACCGACCTGCGCCAGGCGGGCTGGAACGTACCGACGTTCCACGGGCTCGGGATGCCCGCCACGTCGACCGGCTGGCAGCGCGGGGAGGGCTTCACCGAGGTGGTGATGACCCTGACCGGTGCCGGACACACCCTCGAGTTCCACGAGTGCCGCACCCTGCCGGACGCAGAACCGGTACCGTCCTGCCCGGTCGGCTGGGACCTGCGCAGCGGTCCCGCGGCGGAACGGGCGGCGGCGCCGGTCACCGGGCCGCTGTCCTGGACGGGCGCAGACGTCGTCCGGCTGCCGGTCGGCCTGGACATGCAATTGCGCGAGCACGCCGACGGTTCCTGGACCGCCGCACTGGCCACCTCCCAGGCGGGGTACACCGTGAACTCGGACCTGCCGGTCGAGAGTGCCCCGCGGGTGATGTCCATGGTGGTCATCTCGGAGCGCTCGCGCGTGCAGGGCGGCGCCGCACCGGAATCCCCGGGCGACCGGCTGGCGCGGGGCTTCGAGCGAATCCTCCCGTGGACGGACGGGACGGACGGGACGGAGCCGCAACGCCGGTGACGCCGGGCCGAGGCAGTCGCGGGCGGCCCCCGGTGCTCGGGTAGTCTGGGGTCCCGTGACCTTCGGAATCAACGGTGCAGAACTGATCATCCTGATCATCCTGGCCGTCCTGGTGCTCGGCCCGGAGAAACTGCCCGAGTACACGCGCAAGCTCACCGAGTGGATCCGCACCCTGCGGCGCATGGCCGAAGGGGCCAAGGTCCAGTTCAAGGACGAGACCGGGACCGACTTCGACGAGATCGACTGGCGGCGCTACGACCCCCGCCAGTACGACCCGCGGCGCATCATCCGCGAGGCCCTCGCCGACCCGGTCGACGATCCCGGGACGGACCGCCGGGCCTCCGGGACGGGCACCGGATCGACCGCGGCGAGGACCCCGCCGGACACCCGCGAGACCCTGCGGAACGACCTGGACGCCGTCCGTTCCGAACGCGATGCCCTCCGCGAGGACCTGAAGGAGATGGATCCCCGGGCACTGTTCTTCGGCTCCTCCGCCGCACGTCGCACCACCTCGTCGCCGAGCGGCGCCGGGTCATCGGCCCCGGACGACCGGGACGCCGCGGCGATCGAGGCCCCCACTCCGGCCGGCACCCCCGCGGTGCCGGCTGCCCCCGGCGCCGCGGCGAGGGAGGGGGCTGCTCCGGCCCCGGCTGCGGACGGCGCCGTGGCGGTCGAGGCCGGGGCGGACGCGGTCGGCGCCGAGCCGGCCGGCCCGCCCGCGGCGGCCCGCCCGGCACCCTTCGACGCCGAGGCGACCTGATCGGGCGCCCGGGCACCGGGGCCGCGCGCCGTCACCGGGGGCGGTCCCGGATCAGTCCCGCGGGCTGACCGGCAGCCGCACCCCCGAGAGTCCACGCGGGCGGACGGCCAGTGCGTCGGCGATGCGCCGCAGCTCGGTGCCGGCCGCCGAGCCGGGATGGGCCAGGACCACGGGGGTGCCGCCGTCGCCGTCCCGGCGCAGGACGGGGTCCAGCGGGACCGAGCCCAGCAACGGGACCGGCTGGCCCAGCGCGGCCGAGAGCCGGTCGGCCACGAGCCGGCCGCCGCCGCTGCCGAAGAGGTCGAGCACCGTGCCGTCCGGCAGGGTCATCGCGGCCATGTTCTCCACCACTCCGGCCACCTGCTGGCCGGTCTGCTCGGACAGCTCCCCCGAGCGCGCCGCCACCTGGGCCGCCGCCTGCTGCGGGGTGGTCACCACGAGCAGCTCGGAGGTGGGCATCAGCTGAGCGGCGGAGATGGCGATGTCACCGGTGCCCGGGGGCAGGTCCACGAGCAGGATGTCGAGGTCCCCCCAGTACACGTCCGTCACGAACTGCTCCAGGGCCCGGTGCAGCATGGGTCCGCGCCAGGCGACCGGGCGGTCGGTGTCCAGGAACATCCCGATGGAGATGACCTTCACGCCGTGCGCGACGGGGGGCAGGATCATCTCGTCCACGCGCGTGGGGCGCTCCGCGGTCCCCAGCAACCCGGGGATGGAGAAGCCGTGGATGTCCGCGTCCACGAGTCCCACCGCCAGGCCGCGGGCGGCCAGCGCGGTGGCCAGGTTGGCGGTGACGGTGGACTTGCCCACCCCGCCCTTGCCGGAGGCCACCGCGTAGACGCGGGTCAGGGTGGACTGGCCGAAGGGGTTGGCCGGTCGCCCGGCGGTGAGCCGGTCCTTGAGGGCGGCTCGCTGCTCGGGCGTCATCACCGTCATGACGACCTCGGAGCCCGAGCATCCCGGCAGCCCGTCCAGGGCCCGCTCGACGTCCCCGGTGATGGTGTCCCGCAACGGACAGCCCGCGATGGTCAGGCGGATGCCGATCGTCAGGTGCCCGGGGGAGTCGGCCTGCGGGCTGGTGGCGAGTGCCTCGACCGGACGCCCGGTACCGCCCTCGGTGACGGAGGCGACCATGCCCAGTTCGGTGACGGGGCGCCGCAGCTCGGGATCCAGGACGGAGCCCAGTCGCTCCCAGGCGGCCCGTTCCAGTGGCGTGGTGAGTTCGGGGGTGTCTGTCATGCGGTGGTGTCGTCCTTGCTGGTCTCGGTGTCCACGGCGGCCTCCTCCGCGGCGATGATCGCCAGCGTCGTGGTCTGTGCGCCGTCCTCGTCGCCCTCGATCCGCTCACGGGCCTCCCGGCTCGGCCGGTTCTTCTTCTTTTTCTTCTTCCGCGCCACGGTGCCGGACCCCCGGTACGGGGCGCCGTCGTCGGGACCCTGCCGCAACTCCTCGAGCAGCTCGGCGCGCACCTGCTCGCGCATCTGGTCCTTGAGCTCCTCGGTGATCTCGGCGACCGCATCGCGCATCTCGGAGCGCACGAAGTCCCGGGTGGCCACGTCCTGCAGGGCGATCCGCAGGCCGGCGAGCTCACGGGTCAGGTACTCGGTGTCCGCGAGGTTGCGCTCGGCCCGCGCACGGTCCTCGCGCAGGGACACCTTGTCCCGGTCGTCCTGCCGGTTCTGGGCCAGCAGCAGCAGCGGGGCGGCGTAGGAGGCCTGCAGGGACAGCACCAGCGTCAGCGCGGTGAAGCCCAGGGCGGCGGAGTCGAACCGCCACGCCTCCGGGGAGAACGTGTTCCAGACCAGCCAGATGGCACAGAAGATCGTCATGGCCAGCAGGAACTGCGGGGTGCCCATGAACCGGGCGAACCCCTCGGTGGCCTCTCCGAACGCGTCCGGGTTCGGGCTCAGCCGCGGCCAGCGCCGTTCGCGGGCGCCCATCGGGGTCTCCAGGCCGGTCCGGCGCTGGACCTGGTCGGTCGACTTCTCTGCCATCAGCTGGCCTCCTCTCTCGGCACCGGTGCGTCCTCGGCCTCGGAGTCGTCCATGCTGCGCCAGTCCTCGGGCAGGATGTGGTCCAGCACGTCGTCCACGGTGACGGCCCCCACCACGCGGTGGTGCTCGTTGACCACCGGGATGCAGGTCAGGTTGTAGGTGGCCAGCTCGCGCGTCACGGCCGGCAGCGGCAGCAGGTCGGACACCGGTTCGAGGTCCTTGTCCAGCAGGTTGCCCAGGGGCTCCGGCGGCGGGTAGCGCAGCAGGCGCTGGAAGTGCACCACGCCGAGGTAGCGGCCGGTGGGGGTCTCCAGCGGGGGCCGGGCCACGATCACCAGGGAGGCCATCGCGGGGGTGAACTCCTGCTGGCGGATGTTGGCCAGCGCATCGGCGACGGTCGCCTCCGGGGGCATGATCACCGGCACCGGCGTCATCACCGAACCGGCCGTGTTCTCCTCGTACTCCATGAGGCGGCGGACGTCGTCGGCCTCCTCGGGTTCCATCAGCTCCAGCAGCAGCTCCTGCTGGGAGTCGGAGAGCTCGTGCAGCAGGTCGGCGGCATCGTCCGGGTCCATCTCCTCCAGCACGTCGGCCGCGCGCTCGATGTCCAGGTGGGAGATGATCTCGACCTGGTCGTCGTCCGGCAGCTCCTGGAGCACGTCCGCCAGCCGTTCGTCCTGCAGCTCGGTGGCGACCTCCACGCGGCGCTTGGCCGTCATCTCGTGCAGGACGTCCGCCAGGTCGGCGGCCTTGAGGTCCTCGTGGGCGGCCACGAAGCTGGTGGCACCCTGGGGCTCGGCCTGGTCGGCCCACCGGGCCTGTCCCCATTCCACGAGCAGGTGCTCGCCGCGGGCCCGGCCGAAGGCCGTGCGGCCGGCGTCGCGGCGGACGTAGAGGTCGCTGACCACCCAGTCGCCGTTGCGCTGCCGCTCCAGGCCCAGGTCCTCCAGGATGGCGTTCCCGGACCCGTCCGCCAGGGTGACCTTGCGGTCGAAGAGGTCCCCGGCGACCATCAGCTCTGCCCCGCGGCGTTCGAAGCGGCGCAGGTTGATCAGCCCCGTGGTGATGATCTGACCGGAGCCCATGGAGGTCACCCGGGTCATCGGGACGAAGACCCGTTTCTTGCCCGGCACCTCGATGACCAGGCCGACCGCGACCGGCGGCAGGCCGGGCCCGCGATCGGTCACGACGGCGTCGCGCATCCGTCCCAGCCGGTCGCCCAGCGGGTCGAACACGTCCAGGCCCAGCATCCGGGCGACGAAGATCTTGGGGGCACTCACCCCTCCAGCCTAGTCGGCCCGGGTCGGCCCGCCCGGGGGCGGCCGGGCCCGGCGAGGGCGGGGACACGCCCAGCGGGGCCATGGTCAGGGCGGCCGGGGCGGCGTACCGTAGGAGCACGGATATCCGCCCCAGGGAACGAGTGGCTATGAACCGTGGCCCATGGAAGAAGTGGACTCCCGCCGTGGCGGTGAGCGCGACGATCGCGGCGCTCGCGGCGGGTGGCTCCATCGCGGCCAGCGCGCGGACGGACCTGCCGGACAGGACACCCCGGGACGTGCTCGAGATGGTCGCCGCGCACGAGGTCGAGGGGTTCTCCGGCCGCCTGACGGCCAGCGTCGAGCTGGGCCTGCCGCAGCTGCCCGTGGAGGCCGTCCGGGACGCCGAGGCCCAGGACACCGGCGCCGTGGACGCACGACTGGCCGAACTGCTCGCGCTGGTGCCGGGCACGCACGAGGCCCGGGTCTTCGCCGACGGACACGACCGGTCGCGCCTGCAGCTCCTGGACGGGGCCGAGGAGAAGAACCTCATCCGCAACGACGAGGAGCTCTGGTTCTACGACTCCGTCGAGGACCGGGCCGTCCACGCCACCGTGCCCCGGGACGGCGCGGGGCACGGTGAGGCCTCGGACCCATGGCGGCGTGACGGGGCCCTGCCCACCCCGGAGCGGATCGCCGAGCGCGTGCTGGACCGGGCCGAGGTGCACAGCACGGTCACGGTCGAGGAGGGCACCGCTGACTCCGGCCGGGACGCCTACACCCTGCGCCTGGACCCGCGCACCGATCAGACCCTCGTGGACAGTGTCCTGGTCGACGTCGATGCCCAGACCGGCATGCCGGTCGGCATCGAGGTGCGTGCGGTGGGCCAGGACGAGCCGGCCGTCAGCGTCGCCTTCACGGAGTTCACCCCGGGTGCGCCCGACGCCGGCCTGTTCGACTTCGAGCCGCCCGCCGGGGCCACGGTGGAGGAGCAGACCCTTCCGGACTGCGGGCAGCGGTCCGATGCCGCCGGCGCCCGGGAAGACGTGAACCGGGAACCGGTCTCCGGTGACCGGGCACGGGGTGAGGTCATCGGCGAGGGCTGGGAGGCCGTCGTGGTGATGCCCGCCGGGACCGGCCCCGGGGAACTGGCCGGTTCGGCGCTGCTGGACGAACTGGCCGTGGAGGTCGAGGGCGGACGGGTGCTGAGCACGCCGTTGCTGAACGTCCTGCTGGCGGACGACGGGCGGGTGCTCGCGGGACCGGTGCCGCAGCACCGGCTGCTGGAGGTCGCCGCCGCCGGAACCGGCGAGGAGTGAACGGCGCATTCCCGGACGCGGACCCGGTCATCCGCACGCGCCGGTTGAGCAAGCGGTTCGGGAGGCGTCAGGCCGTCCGCGAGGTGGACCTGACCGTCCCGCGCGGCGCGGTGTTCGGGTTCCTGGGGCCCAACGGCTCCGGCAAGACCACGACGATCCGGATGCTGCTGGGCCTGGCCGCGCCGACCTCCGGCACCATCAGCCTGCTCGGCGAGCCGATGCCGCAGGCAGCCCTGCGGGTCCTGCCGCGCGTCGGGGCGCTCGTGGAGGGCCCGGCGTTCTACCCCTACCTCTCCGGGCGGGCCAACCTGGTCCGCCTTGACGCCGCGGACCGCACCTCCGATGCCCGCACGCGGGTGCGGCGGGTGGAGGAGGCGCTCGAGCGCGTGGGGCTCTCGCGCGCCGCCCGACTGGCCGTGCACGCCTACTCCCTGGGCATGAAGCAGCGACTCGGCATCGCCGGCGCCCTGGCCGCCGAGCGCGAACTGCTGGTGCTGGACGAGCCCACCAACGGACTGGACCCGCAGGGGACACGCGAGGTGCGGCACCTGGTGGCCTCACTGGCCGGGGCCGGGCTGACGGTGTTCGTCTCCAGCCACCTGCTCAGCGAGGTGGAGCAGGTGTGCACGCACGCGGCGGTCATGAGCAACGGGAGGCTCGTGGCACAGGGGACGCTGGACGAACTGCGCGGGACCGCGGCGGGGCGGGTGGTGGTGCACACCCGGGACACCGAGGCCGCCGGACGGGTGCTCGCCCGCCTGGGGCTGTCTCCGCTGCCCGACGGGACCGGCACCGTGCGCGCCACCACGGGCCCGCACGCGCCGCCTCCCGAGGACATCGTCTCCGCCCTGGTCACCTCCGGGGTGGGCGTGCGCGGGTTCAGCGTGGAGGGAACGAGCCTGGAGGAGCGGTTCGTGCAGCTGACGGGAGAGGGGTTCGACATTGCCTGAGCGCACCGCGCGGGCCGGTGGGATGCTCGCCTCGGAGCTGCACCTGTTGTTCCGGCGCCGGCGTACCTGGGCCCTGTTCGCCGCGCTGGCCGCGGTGCCGGTGCTCATCGGGCTGGCCGTGCGGGTCTCCACCGGCCCGCCGCGGGGCCGCGGGCCGGCGTTCCTGGACCAGGTCGCCGGCAACGGGCTCTTCCTGGCCGTGGTCGGACTGCTCGTCAGCGTGCCGCTGTTCCTGCCGCTGACCGTCGCGGTGGTCGCCGGGGACTCGATCGCCGGCGAGGCCTCCCAGGGCACCCTGCGCTACCTCCTGACGGCCCCCGTGTCGCGGGCCGGCCTGCTGCTCGTCAAGTACGCGGTCATCGTGGTGTTCTGCGCCGCTGCGGTGCTGGTGCTCGCGGGGGCCGGGGTGCTGGTCGGCCTGGTCCTGTTCGGGGTGCAGCCGGCCGTGCTGCTCTCCGGGGACACCCTCGGCCTCGGGGCGTCGTACGCGCGGATCGCCCTCATCGCCGCCTATGTGGCCGTGTCCCTGCTGGGGCTGGGGGCGATCGGGCTGTTCCTCTCGACGCTCTCGGACGTACCGGTGGGCGTGATGGCGGCCATCGCCGTGCTCGCGGTGGCGGCCCAGATCGCCGGTTCCCTGCCGCAGCTGGACTGGCTGCACCCCTGGCTGTTCACCGAGCACTGGACCGGTTTCGTGGACCTGCTGCGCCAACCGGTGCTCTGGGACTCCTTCGTCGACAACGCGGTGCTGCAGGCCGGTTACGTGCTGGTGTTCGGCGCGCTGGCCTACGGCAGGTTCGCCACGAAGGACGTGCTGAGCTGACCGGGGGCCGGGGGCGGGGGCCGGCACCGTGTTGCTTACGCCGGTGGCTGAGAACCGGCGCCCCGTGGTGACCGTCCAGGTCGTCAGCGGCAGAATGGACCCATGTCGATGCTCTTCGGTCCCGCGTCCTCCGACCCGGCAGCCAGCGGCCTGCCCCGTGGCGAGGTGCTGGGCACCTACGACTCCTACGCGGACGCCCGGAAGGTCGTGGACCGGCTGGCCGAGCAGGACTTCGACGTCCGGACCGTCTCGATCGTCGGCGTCGACCTGCGCACGGTCGAACGGATCCGCCACCGGCAGACCTATGCCTCCGTGGCCCTGCGCTCGGCCCTGCAGGGAGCGTTCTTCGGACTGATGCTCGGCATCCTGATGAGCCTGATCGACCCCGCCGGCACGGGTCCGCAGATGCTTTACACCGTGGGCCTCGGCGTCGGGATCTGGGTGCTGTTCGGGGTCATCGGCCACGCGATCCGCAAGGGCAAGGGCTTCGACTCCGTCCAGCAGCTCGTGCCCGCCCGCTTCGACGTGGTCTGCGAGTTCGCCTCGGCGGCCACGGCCCGCCAGATCCTCGGGGGCGCCCCGGCGCCGTCACCGGCGCCCACCGCCGCACCGGCGCCCGCGCAGCAGCCGCCGGGCCCCGCTCCGTCCGGCCCGACGGCGCCGGTCGGCCCGGCGACCCCGCCCACCGGGACGGGCGGCACCGGCCGGGAACCGGCCTCCGCACCGCCGGCCCCGACCGCGGACTCCGCGCCGGCTCCGGCCCCGGCCTCCGCGGCGACGCCCGCCTCCGCTCCGGCCCGCACCCATCACTTCCCCGACCTGCCCGACGGTCGGCCCCAGTACGGCGTCCGGCTGCCGGAGGAGCAGGCCCAGGCGCTGCGGGAGCAGATGCTGAAGGACCACTCCGGCGCCGGCCGGTCCGGCAACACCCCCGGGGCCTTCGCCGCCCCCGACTACGGCCGGCGCGGCAGCGGCCGGCGGAGGGACCCGGACCGCCCGCTCGACGGCGTCCCCGCCCCCGATGCCGGGTCCGGCACCGCGTCCGAGCCGCCCTCCGTCCCTGCAGCGGGGGAGGGCACCGCGGCGGGCACCGGGCCGGCGTCGGGCACCACGGAGGGACGCTTCGCCCGGCCGCGCTACGGCCGCCACGCCGAGCGCCCTGCCGGCGAGACCGGCGCGGAACCCGGCGCCGGACCGGACACCGTGCCTCCGGCGCGCGACGACGACCCGGCCTGACACCGGCCGGGCCGTCACGGGCGGGGCTCAGCGCTGGAGGTCGGCCATCCAGGCCTCGATCGCCTCGGGGGTGCGCGGCAGGGCGGCGGAGAGGTTCTCGGCGCCCTCGTCGGTGACACGGATGTCGTCCTCGATGCGGATGCCGATGCCGCGGTACTCCTCGGGCACGGCCAGGTCCTCGGCCTTGAAGTACAGGCCCGGCTCGATGGTGAAGACCATCCCCGGCTGCAGCTCGCCGTCGAGGTAGAGCTCCCGCTTGGCCTGGGCACAGTCGTGGACGTCGAGGCCGAGGTGGTGGCTGGTGCCGTGCGGCATCCACCGACGGTGCTGCTGGCCCTGCGGGGACAGCGCCTCCTCCACGGTGACCGGAAGCAGGCCCCACTCGTGCAGGCGCTCGGCGAGCACCCGCATGGCGGTCTCGTGGATCTGGCGGAACCGGATGCCCGGCCTGACGACCTCGAAGGCGGCGTCGGCGGCGTCCAGCACCGCCTGGTAGACCGTCCGCTGCACGTCCGTGAACGTCCCGTTGACCGGCAGCGTGCGGGTGATGTCCGCCGTGTAGAGGGAGTCGGCCTCCACGCCGGCGTCCACGAGGATCAGGTCCCCGTCCCGCACCGCGCCGTTGTTGCGGATCCAGTGCAGCACGGTGGCGTTGTTCCCGGAGGCCGCGATCGTGTCGTACCCCAGGTCGTTGCCCTCCAGCCGGGCCCGGGAGAAGAACGCGCCCTCGACGATGCGCTCACCGCGCTCGTGGCCGGCCGCCGCGGGAAGCACCTTCACGATGTCCTCGAACCCGGAGATGGTGGCCGCGACCGAGCCGCGCAGTTCCTCGATCTCCCAGCCGTCCTTGACCAGGCGCAGCTCGGAGAGGAACTCGGCCAGCTCGGCGTCGAGCCCGTCCGAGACCTCCAGGTCCACGCCGGTGTTGATCCGCGAGGTGTCGACCAGGGCCTCGACGTCCAGGTCCGAGCCGCGCAGCAGGCGGATCCGGATCCCGCCGATCTCCACCGCACCGGCGTTCTTGGTGACCGCGACCTCCAGCCCGGACAGGTCGGAGGTGCGGATGCCGGTGCGGGACTGCATCTGGCCGAGGGTGGGGCGGGCGCCGATCCAGAACTCGCCGGTGCGGGCGTTGGAGTAGAACTCCTCGGAGTCACGGCCGGCCAGCGGCCGGAAGTACAGGGTGGCCTCGTGGTCCGAACCGTGGTCGCCGGTCCCCGGGTCCACCGGTTCCAGCACGAGCACGGCGTCCGGCTCGTGGTCCACCCCGAGCCCGGTCAGGTGGGCGAACGCGGAGTGGGCACGGAACCGGTAGTCGGTGTCGTTGGAGCGGACCTTCAGCGGACCGGCCGGGACGACGATGCGCTCGCCCCGGTACTTCTCCGACAGGGCCGCCCGGCGCTTGGCCGCGAACGGCGCAGAGGTGTCCGGCATGACCAGGGGGGTCTCGGCCGGGGCCCAGTTCGAGCCCATGAACTCCTTGAAGGCCTCGGAGGTCGGCTTCTGGGACCGGTTGTTCACGCGGTCCTCGATGGGCTGGGTGTCGTGGGCCGGGGTCTCCGGGGTCTGGGACTGTGCATCACTCATGGCGTCCATCATCGCACTGCGCCCGGCGTTGGCTAGGCTGGTGGTCATGCCGTTCGACCTGCACACGCACTCCAACATCTCGGATGGCACCGAACCGCCCGCCACCGTGGTGCGCGCCGCGGCCAGGGCCGGGCTGAGCGGCCTGGCGCTGACCGACCACGACTCCACGGCCGGCTGGGCCGAGGCCGCGGACCAGGCGGTGGCGTCAGGGATCGTGCTCATCCCGGGCATGGAGGTCTCCTGCGTCTCGGACACCGGCATCAGTGTGCACCTGCTGTCCTACCTGCACGACCCCCACGATCCGGACCTGTCCGCGGAGATCGAGCGGTCCCGCAGTTCCCGCCTCACCCGGGCCCAGCGGATGGTGGGCCGGCTGGCCGAGGACTTCCCGATCACGTGGGACCACGTGCTGCGCCACTCCACGCCGGACGCCACGATCGGTCGGCCGCACATCGCCGACGCGCTCGTCTCCCTCGGCGTGGTGGAGGACCGCTCGGCGGCGTTCACGTCGATCCTGACGCCGCGCTCCAAGTACTACGTGGGCCACTACGCCCCGGACCCGGTGGACGCGGTCCGGCTGGTCCTGGCGGCCGGGGGAGTGCCCGTGTTCGCCCATCCCATGGCCTCCATGCGGGGGCGCGTGGTCGGTACGGAGCTGTTCCGCGAGATGATCGACGCCGGGCTGGCCGGGGTGGAGGCCGACCACCGGGACAACCCGGACGACGCCCGCCGCTGGCTGCGCGTGCTGGCCCGCCAGCATGGGATGTTCGTCACCGGTTCCTCCGACTACCACGGGGCCGGCAAGCCCAACCGGATCGGGGAGCACACCACCGACGCGGCCGTGGTGCAGCAGATCATCGAGCGCGGCACGGGCACCGAGGTCATCTACCCCTGACCCCCGCGGCGGGCGGCGGAGGACACGGGGGGCTCACGGGCGGAGCCGCGCCTGTCTCAGCGCCAGGGGTTCCGGGTCACGGACACGTGCACCGTCCAGGCCGCCAGGCCGAGGAAGGCCAGGGCCTGGACCCCGAGCAGGCCCAGGTCCATGAGCCACTGTCCGGCCGTGGGCTCGAACAGCGGGTCGATTCCGGGCGCGGGGGGTTGCTGGAGGCCCACCGTCGCGGCCGTCGCCGCATAGCCGAAGCGAGCGGGCAGCAACCAGGACACCTGCTCGAGGCCATCGCGTCCCGCCAGCGGGAACAGCCCGCCGCACAGAATCAGCTGGGACATCACCATGGCGACGAGCGCGGGCATGGTCTGTTCCGTGGACGTCACGGCTCCCGAGACGGCCAGTGCGGCGACGGCCATGGCCACACCGACCGCCGCTATCGCCACGGCGACCTCCACGCGTCCGTCGCCCAGCAGCAGGGCGTCGTCCGGTCCCGGCAGGCCGAGGAGGGCGAGCACGGTGAACACCAGGCATTGGCAGGCCACCAATACGCCGAGCACCACGGCCTTGCTGAGCAGGTATGCCGCCGGAGAGAGTCCGACGGCGCGCTCTCGTCGGTAGATCGGCCGCTCCCCGACGAGCTCGCGGATGGACAGCGCCGTTCCCATCAGGGCGGCGCCCACGACGAGGACCACCAGGCGTTGCTGGACCTGGTTGACGTCACCCTGTGCCTCGCTCAGGGACAGCCCGGCCCTGCCGGGGAAGGCCTGTGCCATCAGCGCGAGCAGCATGGGCATGCCGATCAGGAGCATGACGAAGAGCCGGTCCGCGGCGACCACCGAGATGTTCCG
>NZ_CALMQR010000135.1:0-5488 GCF_937871995.1 uncultured Citricoccus sp.
TGCCTTGGCCGAGTGCGCCCATTTCCTCCCCTATCCCACGCTCCGGTGTCTCCGAAGACGGGATGCCCTAGAAAGTACTGGTGGTCCATGACCGATGTCATCACCCGGGATGCCAACCCGCCCACGGACAGCATTCCCGCTCTACCTTCCCGCCCACGCGCCCAGAAACGTGTCGGTGGGATGATCGCCGTCGCAGCAGCCGCGGCCTTCCTGGCCACCTTCAACGAGACCTTCCTCAACGTGGCCTTCACGCCGATCATGGAGGACTTCGGCGTCGACGTGAACACCGTGCAGTGGCTGACCACCGGTTACCTGTTGGTGGCCGCGGTGTTCGTACCGGTCTCGAACGTGCTCTATCACCGGTTCCCCACCCGCCCGCTGTTCGTGGCCGTCGTTGCCCTGATGGTCCTCGGATCCGTGGTGGGAGCCTTCGCTCCGACCTTCGGAGTGCTCCTGGTGGCACGACTGGTCCAAGCCATCGGAACGGGCCTGCTCACCCCCATCGGCATGAACATCACCCTGGCCGTCTCGCCGCGCGAGAAGCTCGGCCTGAACATGGGCATCATGGCCGCGATGACCACCCTGGGGCCGTCCCTGGCGATCGTGCTCTCTGGCGTGCTGCTGACCATCGCCCCGTGGACCACCCTGATGTGGGTCTTCGGCGCTCTGTGCCTCATCGTCCTGCTCGCCGGCGCGATCACCTTGCGAACCGTCGCCGACCTGGGTCGGCCGGTCCTGGACATTGCCTCGCTCCTGCTGGTCGCGGTGGGTCTGGTCGGCGTCCTGTACGGCGTGACCGCGGCCTTCGGGGGATCCCCCCTCTACGCGGGCGTCGCCGGCGTCGTCGGAGTGTTCGCGATGTGGCGGTTCATCGTCCGCCAGCGTCGCATCAAGCACCCCCTGCTGGACCTGCGCCCGTTCTCCAGCCCGGCGTTCGTGTTCGGCGTGCTGATGACCATGCTGGGGCTGGTGTTCGTGTTCGCGATGAACGTCATCATCCCGTTGTACCTGCAGGGGGCACGCGAGATCACACCGCTGGGTGCCTCCCTCACGCTGGCACCGGGGATCCTTCTCACCGTGGTCATGGGGCCGGTGGCCGGTCGCCTCTTCGACCGCCGCGGCGGTCGCTGGTCGATCCCGCTCGGATTCCTCATCATGGCCGGCTTCGTCACGCTGGTGGCGGTCGCGGCGGGACAGGCACCGGTCCCGGTCCTCGGGTTGCTCTACATCCCCGCGGTGCTGGCTACCGCCTTCGTCATCGGACCCTCGCAGACGTTCGCCCTGTCCCATCTCGACCGGGAGACCAGTCCGCACGGCGTGACGGTGGTCTCCACCAGCTTCCAGATCGCCGGCTGTGTGGGCACCTCGCTGGCCGCCGGCATCTACGGTGCACTGACGGCCGCGAACGTACGCGCCGGGCTCGGCGAGAGCGAGGCAATGCTCACCGGCTTCCACGGCGCTGCCGCCCTGGTGGTCCTCACCTCACTCATCGGCATCGCCCATGCCATCCTCGCGTACCGTTCGGTTCGCTCGCGTCGCTCGGATGAGCTCGATCAGAGCTCGGCGCACACCGTCGCATCGATCATGAAGTCCGAGGTCTACGCCCTGTCCTGGGACCAGTCGGTGCTTGACGCCCTGCGCACCTTCGCAGCACGCGGCATCTCGGGGGCGCCGATCCTCGACGACAAGGGATCATTGGCAGGCTTCCTCTCCGACGGCGATGTCATGCGCTATCTGTCTGCCGCCCATCCGTCCTCGATCTCGATCTACTCCTATGCGGTTGGTGCCGATGACGACCTCGAACAGGCCATGTCCGATCTGGCGAACCTGAATGTCATGAGGCTGGCCACCCGCGATGTCGTCACCATCACGGCCGGCGCATCGGTCGCAGATGCTGTCGCTGCGCTGTCGGACGCACGGCTGAAGAAGGTGCCGGTGGTCAACGGCGAGGATGATCGCCCGGTGGGTATCGTGAGCCGGGCGGCGATCAACCTCCTAGCGATCGCCAACTACCTCCGCACTCGCGATCAGACCCTGCAGTCTGAAAAGACAACGACAGCCTGATCCGCAAAACAGCCGACACACCGTTCATAGGAGGAGGCCACCTTGGCTCGTCAGTCGGTGTCTTGGAGGCCCAGGACGATTTCATGGCCACGCATGCACCACAGCCTGTAGGCAGGATCGAACCGGGTAAGGCGTGGTGAGCCGAAAGCAGTGAGGCCCGCCGAGCGCAGAACGGTACGCAACGCCTTCAGATGCCTAAGATAGTCGGCCCCACTCCAGCGTCCCGAGGGCCTTGACCAGACCGGGGGACAGAATGCCTCCGTAACCGCCCACCACACTGACGATCGCTGACGACCCCTTGCCAGACCTCACCCCAGTAGTGGATCCCGTTTCGGGCAGGAGCCATTGCACATGCAGCCTCCGCCGGCCTCGGCGAACGGGTGCCGCAAGCCGCTCCCCCTAGGGGTCAACCCCGCTACCGGCATGGCTCAAGGGGGCGAGCTGCCGCGGGGTTGGGCGGGACGATCGGTGGGCGCGTGCGATGATCGGTGCGGAAGGCATCGGTTGGTCACGGCACGGGGGGGCAGGCATGGGTATCGAGCTTCGCGACATCTCGCTGGACGGGGGACGCATCCACTACCTGGTCGCCGGTTCCGGCCGGCCGCTGCTGCTCTTGCACGGCGTCGGGGAGAGCTCGGCGTACTGGCGCGAGGTCCTGCCCCGGCTGGCCAGCCGGTACACCGTGTACGCGCCGGACCTGCCCGGGTACGGCGCCAGTGACCCGTTGCCCTCCGATGAGGCGCCGGCACCGGAACGCCTGGCCGAGGCGATGGCGGCCTTCCTCGACACCGTCAACGGAGCCGAGGCGCCACCGGCCGTCGTGGTCGGTCACTCCCTGGGTGGCAGCATCGCCCTCGAGCTCGCCCTGGGCTACCCGGACCGCGTCCATCGCCTGGTCCTCGAGGACTCCGCGGGACTGGGCCATTACGTCAACCCGGCCCTGCGTGCCCTCACCGTCCCCGGTTACGGTGACGTCGCAACGCGAGCCGGACGCACGAGCATCGGCGCGGTCCACCGTGCGTGGGCCCGGATCCCGCTGATGTTCGCCCAACCACACTTGGCGCCGCCGCACTGGGTGGCGGAGCAGCGTCGCCTGGCGGGCCTGCCACACCACCTGCATACCTCCTTGGCCGCCCTGCGCACCCAGGCCGGTCCCTTCGGGCAGCGCCGGGTGCTGCTCGATGCCCTGCCCCAGCTCCGGATCCCCACCCTCATCATCTGGGGGGCTCAAGACGCGGTCGTCCCGGTATCCCAGGCCCGTCACGCAGCATCCCGACTGCGACATGGTCAACTCGCCGTCGTCCCGGGCTGCGGACACGTCCCCCACCTCGAACGCCCCGAGCACTTCCTGGACGCCCTCCAGTCCTTCGACACCACCTGAGGCACCCACCGTTTCCTCACGGATCCGGAGAATGGCCGGTGGTCAACGCTTCGGCTGAGGCTGCGCTGCTGAGATCTCTGGGCAACGTCGGGCCGATGATCATCGGCATCTGCGCGGGCGAGAAGTCCGGTTAGTCCTCGGGGGCGACCGGCGACACGTGCTCAGGAGACTGGGGGGACGTCAGCCCCCCGGCGGCGGGGCGCGGCGATTGCCGGCGTCCATCCAGTCAACGGCAGGGCGCCGCCGGGCTTAGACGGCTTGACGGTAGGCCTCGATCGCTTCACGATGAATACGCACGCGGGCGGCGACCTCGTACCCGTTGTTCTTGGCTCAGGTCCGGATGAGCGTGGCTTCCTGTGCGGCCTCCGGCGCCGCGACCGGGCGCGCGAAATACGTAGTTCCTCATTTCGGCCCGTAACTGCTTGGCAGTGTCCTGGCTGAGGTCGAGCTCGTAGTGCCGGCCATCCACACCGAACCGGACGGTCCCCGCAACCGGTGCACCGGTGAGGTCACCGACCAGGACCGTCTCGATCTCCATCGGGTCCCAGGTGACCTGGCCACCGGTGACTACGGACCTGTTCCTGGGCGGCCGCCGTCCGGCCGCGAGCTGCATCGTCTTGCTCGGGGTTGCTTACGGTTCGGCGAAGGGAGCCGGGGTGGTCCGTTTGCGAGTGGTCAGGTACAGGCGGTGGGCGGTGATGACAATCGCCAGCCATGCCAGGCCCAGGAGCCAGGCGGCGAGGACGTCGGTGAACCAGTGGTGACCCAGGAAGACCCGGCTGATCCCGATGGTGAGAGCGAAGGTTGACGCGAGGGTGATGGTCAGCACCCGGGTACGGCGGGAGTGTTGGCGCAATAGCAGTACATAGGCGACGATGCCAGCGATCACGAGCGCGTTGAGGGTGTGCCCGGACGGGAAGGATGCAGAGTGCTCATACGGGGGGACCGCATCAGCCAGGGGTGGGCGGGTCCGGCCGATGAGGTTCTTTCCGGACAGGGTCATGAACAAGGACCCGGCGGCGGCGGCGGTGATCAGGATGACGGGCGTCCAGGAGCGTCGCCTCAGGGCGAGGGTGACCATGGTGGCGGCGGCGAGGATGGGCATCCCCACCACCCCGGCGATATTGGTGTAGGCCGTGGCCAGGACGTTTGTGCCGGGAGAACGCAGCCCCAGCATGGTGTCCAGGACGGGGTGGTCAAGCGCGGCTACCCCGTTGGCCTGCGTGACGGCCTCATAGGTCTCCGAGGCCAGCCACGTCATCGTCACGGAGATCCCCGCCCCGAGCGCCAGGAGCAGCACCAAAGCCTGATAGGGGCCCAGGAGCCTGCCGATCCGGTTGACGCTGTCGGCGAGCCATAGGCCCGGGCCGGACTTCCACCGGGTGAGGTCCCGCGTCCCGATGTAACGGTCCTGGTCCAGCTCGCCCTCGGTACCCAGGCTGGCGGACCGTTCCGGTCCGGGAGTAGGTTCCGGCATGCTCATCTCCTTACTCGTCACTGGTTTTTCATGGGTCCCTCTTGGGTGCCGCGACATAGCCCCCGGCCCGACACCACACAGTGCGGGCTCTCCCGGGGGCATGGGCGACGGCATCCGGGCCGTCATCTTCACCGCCTGCGGACGTGGACGCTGGGACAACAGGCAGTGAAACAGTCCCCGCGACAGGCCAGTGCGGGGCACGGTACGGGAAGGGAGGGGTGCGACCCACGGAACCGGCGCGGCGGCACGCCTGGTTCGCAGGACCTGAACTGTACCTCGTAGCCGTCGCCCAGTTCGTCGGCCACGCGCGCGGCCAGACGGTTGCCCTCTGCGGTGAAGTGGCGGGCCAACTCCGCTGACTTTTAGGATGACGCACGCCCTACTTGCCTCCCCGGACGTGGTCGGTGAACCTCCATCCGCCTGAGGTCCTCGTGCCCTGGAGTCCGGCTAGGACTCTGAACCTCCGAAGCGTGAATCCGGCACATGATTGCATCCTCACGGAGCGCCGGAGGGGAACTTCCCTGCAGGGTCGTCGAACCATTGTGGGGCACCGGGGGCCGTCTTAG
>NZ_CALMQR010000136.1:0-11476 GCF_937871995.1 uncultured Citricoccus sp.
GAGGTGCACAGCGCACCTCACCGGCCGCCGTCGTTGTCGGTTCCCCACAACGACGAGCCGGTCACGGGCCGCCCGGCGGCGCCGGTCCCGCCTATGCTCGTCAGCATGTCCGAGACGCGCATCACCCCACCCCGCAAGGTCTCCGAGGAGTCCCTGCGCCGTCTCCGGGCCCACCTGGGGGCACTCAACACCGCCACCCTGCAGCGGCTGGACAACACGCTGCCCTGGTACCGTCAGCTCACCCCGGACGAGCGGTCCTCCCTGGGGCTGATCGCCCAGCGCGGCCTGACCGGGTTCCTGTCCTGGTTCGAGCGGCCCTCCACCACCATGACCACGGTGCTCGGCGAGGTGTTCGGCGGGGCGCCCACCGAACTGACCCGCTCGATCAGCCTGCAGCGGGCCCTGCAGCTGATCCGCACCGTGGTCGACGTGGTCGAGGCCCAGGTGCCGGGCATCGTGCAGGACCGCGACCAGACCCTGGTTCGCGAGGCGGTGCTGCGGTACTCCCGGGAGATCGCCTTCGCCCTGGCCGACGTCTATGCCCGCGCCGCGGAGACCCGGGGCGCCTGGGACAGCCGCAACGAGGCGGTGCTGCTCGACGCCGTGCTGCGCGGGGAGGGACCGGACGAGATCCTCTCCCGGGCCGCGGCCGCGGGCTGGAAGGGCGGGAACTCCGTCATGGTCATGGCCGGCCGGACTCCGGAGGCGGAGCTGCCCACCCGGCTGTCCGGGATGCGGCGCACCGCCGCGCGCTCGGGATTCGACATCCTGGTCGGCGTCCAGGCCGAACGGCTCGTGCTGGTGCTCGGCGGGGTCAGCGACCCCACCCGGGCGGCCGGTGCCCTGAGTCCCTGGTTCGGCGAGGGGCCCGTGGTCTACGGCCCGGTGACCGATTCCCTCGTGGAAGCGCACCGCAGCGGCCGGGAGGCCCTGGCCGGACTGGCCGCGGCCGCCGCCTGGCCGCGCGCCCTGCGGCCCACCCACGCCCAGGACCTGTTGCCGGAGCGCGCGCTGAACGGCGACCGGACCGCCGTCGAGACGCTGGTGCAGCGGGTCCACGCCCCCCTGCGGGCCGCCGGCAACTCGTTGCTGGAGACCGTGGACACCTATTGCGAGCTGGGTCATTCCCTGGAGGGCACCGCCCGGGAGCTGTTCATCCACGCCAACACGGTGCGCTACCGGTTGCGCCGGGTCAGCGAGATCACCGGCTGGGACCCCCTGAACCCGCGGGACGCCTACGTGCTGCAGACCGCGCTCGCGGTGGGCCGGCTATACCCTCCTGACGAGGCAGGCTAGCGACGAACCGCCGCGGGTGCCCCGGCCGGGCGGCGGGAGCGGCCCATGGCTTTTGTAGGAAACCTCCAAAACGACGCGCAGAGCTTGGTACCGCTACCGCCCCGGAACCAGGTCACGGTTTTGACACAGTAGAGGGCATGCTTGCAATCGTGTGCCCGGGACAGGGCTCCCAGACCCCCGGGTTCCTGGCGCCCTGGCTGGAACTGGACGGGATGTCCGGCCTGCTGGCCGAGTGGTCCACGGCCACCGGCGTCGACCTGACCGGCCACGGCACCGTCTCCGACGAGGAGACCATCAAGGACACCGCCGTCGCCCAGCCGCTCATCGTGGCGGCCGGCCTGCTCTCCGCCCGTGCCCTCGGCCTGAAGGATCTGCCCGCACAGGGGTGGGTCGCGGCCGGGCACTCCGTCGGCGAGATCACCGCCACCGCGCTGGCCGGCGTGCTGCCCGCCGCCGAGGCCCTCGAGTTCGTCCGCATCCGTGCCACCGGCATGGCCGCCGCGGCGGCCGCCGAGCCGACCGGCATGTCCGCGGTGCTCGGTGGCGATCCGGACGGGGTGCTCGCCGCGCTCGCAGCCCACGGGCTCGTCCCGGCCAATGCCAACGGCGGCGGCCAGACCGTCGCCGCCGGCTCGCTGGAGTCCCTGGCCGCCCTGGCGGCCGAACCGCCGGCCAAGGCCCGCGTCATCGCCCTGAAGGTGGCCGGTGCCTTCCACACCCCCTACATGGCCACGGCCGTGCCGGACCTGAAGGCCTTCGCCGACGGGCTGTCCCCCGCCGATCCTGCCGTGACGCTGCTGTCCAACCGCGACGGCGAGGCCGTGGGATCCGGACGGGAGGTCGTGGACCGGCTCGTGGACCAGGTCACCCGCCCCGTGCGCTGGGACCTGTGCATGCAGACCCTGCAGGCCTCCGGCGTGACCGGCATCCTGGAACTGCTGCCCGGCGGCACCCTGACCGGACTGGCCAAGCGCGCCCTGAAGGGCACGCCCACGCTCGCGCTGAAGTCCCCGGAGGACCTGGACGCCGCCCGGGCGTTCATCGCCGAGCACACCACCACCCACGAGTGACCGGGCTCCCGCCCGCACCGCACGCCCAGACCTCCAGCAGAACGTCGAGGACCAGATGACCACCCCCACCCTGAACCAGTACGTGCCGGCCACCGGCAGCCGGATCCTGTCCGTCGGGGCCGCGCGCGGCAACCTGGTGGTGACCAACGACGACATCGCCGGTCCCATCGACTCCTCGGACGAGTGGATCCAGAAGCGCACCGGCATCGTCACCCGCCGGCGCGCCGACGCCGAGACCTCCCTGCTCGACCTGGCCACCGAGGCCGCCCAGGAGGCCGTGCAGAAGGCCGGGCTGACCGGAGCGGACATCGACGCCGTCATCGTCTCCACCGTCACCTCCCCCTATGCCACGCCCTCCGTGGCCGCCGCCCTGGCCCACAACCTCGGCGCGACCCCGGCACCGGCCTTCGACATCTCCGCCGCCTGCGCCGGGTACTGCTACGGCGTGGCCCAGGCCGATGCCCTGGTCCGTTCCGGCATGGCGCGCAACGTCGTGGTGGTCGGGGCCGAGAAGCTCTCGGACATCATCGACGAGACCGACCGCTCGATCTCCTTCATCCTCGGCGACGGCGCCGGCGCCGTCGTGATCGCCGCGTCCGACGAGCCCGGGATCGCTCCCAGCGTGTGGGGTTCGGACGGGGAGCGCTGGGACACCGTGAGCATGACCCGGTCCCTGCTGGACCTGCGCGACGCCGCCGAGACCGCGCGGCGGACCGGGGACACCTCGGCCCTGACGAACCCCGAGGACAGGCTCTGGCCGACCCTGCGCCAGGACGGCCCCAGCGTGTTCCGCTGGGCGGTCTGGTCCATGGCCAAGGTGGCCCAGGAGGCCCTGGACAAGGCCGGCGTCGCCCCGGGCGACCTGGCGGCCTTCCTGCCCCACCAGGCCAACGAGCGGATCATCGACGAGCTGGCCAAGCAGCTCAAGATCCCGGACACGGTCACCATCGGCCGGGACATCAAGGAGACCGGCAACACCTCGGCAGCCTCGGTCCCGCTGGCGATGCACCGCGTCCTCGAGGAGGACCCCTCCCTCAGCGGCGGCCTGGCCCTGCAGATCGGCTTCGGCGCCGGGCTCGTCTACGGCGCCCAGGTGGTCCGGCTCCCCTGAGCCCGGGACCGCCCCACAGACCTCCTCGTCCGCCGGACGACGGAGTATCCCGAACACCACCGATTACCACCCCAGTGGACGAGTGCGTCCCGAAAGGAGCCTGACATGGCAGACAAGGAAGCGATCCTCGCCGGACTGGCCGAGATCGTCAACGAGGAGACCGGCCTGGAGACCGAAGAGGTCCAGCTGGAGAAGTCCTTCACCGATGACCTGGACATCGACTCCATCTCCATGATGACCATCGTGGTCAACGCCGAGGAGAAGTTCGACGTCAAGATCCCGGACGAGGAAGTCAAGAACCTCAAGACCGTGAACGACGCCGTCGAGTTCATCGCGGCCGCACAGGCCTGACACCGGCCGGCCGCGGTCAGGGGGTCCAGTCCCCAGTGGACCAGACCCCCTGACCGGCCGTCGCCACCACCCCGGCCGCCTGCGACCCAGCCGGCCCCGAATCACTTTCCGGGTCCACCGACCCTGACGACCGAAGGCAGACACATGAACCGCACAGCCGTGATCACCGGGCTCGGTGCCACGACACCGATCGGCGGCGACGTCCCCACCCTGTGGCGGAACGCCCTGGCCGGAACGCCCGGTGCCCGCCCCCTCGAACAGGACTGGGTCGCCGAGTACGAGCTGCCGGTGACGTTCGCCGCCCAGCTGAGCTCGCCCGTGGCCGACTCGCTCACCAAGGTCGAGATGAAGCGGATGGACCCCACCACGCAGTACGGCGTGGTCGCCGCCCGCGAGGCCTGGGCAGACGCCGGCCTGACCGGTGAGGGCACCGTGGACCCGGATCGCTTCGCCGTGGCCTTCGGCACCGGCATCGGCGGCGTCTGGACCCTGCTGGACGGCTGGGACACCCTGCGCAACAAGGGTCCGCGCCGCGTGCTGCCGATGACCGTGCCCATGCTCATGCCCAACGGGCCCGCGGCCGCGATCAGCCTGGACCTCGGTGCGCGCGCCGGCGCCCGGACCCCCGTCTCGGCCTGTGCGTCCGGCACCGAGGCCATGGACCTGGCCCTCCAGCTGATCCGCAGTGGTCAGGCCGACGTGGTGGTCTGCGGGGGCACCGAGGCCGCCATCCACCCGCTGCCGATCGCCGCCTTCGCGGCCATGCAGGCGCTCTCCCGTCGCAACGACGAACCGGAGCGCGCCTCCCGCCCCTACGACAGCGACCGCGACGGCTTCGTGCTCGGCGAGGGCGCCGGTGCCCTGGTGATCGAGTCCGAGGAGCATGCCCGGGCCCGCGGCGCCCGGATCTATGCCGAACTGGCGGGCTCGGGCGTGACCTCGGACTCCTACCACATCACCGCTCCGGAGGCGGAGGGCCTGGGTGCCGCCCGTGCCCTCCGGGCAGCCCTCGAGTCCGCCGGGGCCTCCCCCGAGGACGTCAGCCACGTCAACGCCCACGCGACCTCGACCCCGGTGGGTGACCGGCCGGAGTACCTGGCGATGAAGTCCGTGTTCGCCGGGCATCTCGACGCGGTGCCCGTCTCGGCCACGAAGAGCCAGACCGGTCACCTGCTGGGCGCCTCCGGGGCCATCGAGTCCGTCCTCTCGGTCCTGGCGGTCTACCACGGCCAGGCGCCGGTGACGATCAACCTCGAGAACCAGGACCCCGAGATCCCGCTGGACGTGGTGACCGGGACCCCCCGCCAGCTCCCCGAGGGCCAGCGGGTCGCCGTGAACAACTCCTTCGGCTTCGGCGGCCACAACGCCGTCTCCGTCTTCCGCAGCGTCTGATCCCGCCGCGACCGGACGGTCTGGCACATCCGCCGACCGGCACACACGACGAGGCCCGCCAGGATCACCTGGCGGGCCTCGTCGTGACTGGAAGGGGTGGTGGGGTGCGGTCGGTCAGCCGACCTGGTGCAGCCAGCGCACCGGGGCGCCGTCGGCGGCCTGGCGGAAGGGCTCGAGCTCCTCGTCCCAGGCCTCACCCAGGGCCAGGCTGAGTTCGTGGAAGACGGCCGAGGGATCGCCGTTGGCCTGTTCGTAGGCGTACCGGATCCGGTCCTCGGAGACCATGATGTTGCCGGTGACGTCCGTGGTGGCATGGAAGATGCCCAGTTCGGGGGTGTGGGACCAGCGGCTGCCGTCGCAGCCCGGCGAGGCCTCCTCGGTGATCTCGTACCGCAGGTGGGCCCATCCCCGCAGCGCCGAGGCCAACCGGGCACCGCTGCCCTGGGCTGCCGTCCACCCGATCTCGGCACGGTAGGCTCCCTGGGCGGCCGGCTGCGCCGACCATTCCAGGCGGTCCTGCGCACCGAGAACCGACCCCACGGCCCACTCGATGTGGGGGCACAGTGCGGCAGGGGCCGAGTGGATGTACAGAATTCCACGGACCATGGTTTCAGACATACGTTCCTCCCAGTGCTGTGCGGTACGTCTTCCCCAACGACCCCACAGGCGGGGGAGCCTGTTCCGGCTCCCGGAGGATGCGACCAGCGCCGCATGTCCTCTCGATGTTCAGTTCTCGGAAAGCGTCCGAGGTCAGCCTTGCGATTGTCCCTCGTGTGCTCCTCCGCACCATTGTGCATCATCGACGTCACGTGGGCCAATACCGCGGTGTGGGCGACCCGCCGGTCGACGCTTCACGCCCGCGGATGTGCCTGGCGGTATCCTTCGCGCAGCCGTTCGATGGAGATGTGGGTGTAGAGCTGGGTGGTCTGCAGCGAGGAGTGGCCCAGCAGCTCCTGCACGCTGCGCAGGTCTGCGCCGCCGTCCAGCAGATGGGTGGCGGCCGTGTGGCGCAGCACGTGTGGCCCGCTGGCGGAGGTGTCCCCCAGGGCGGCCAGGGAGGTGTTCACCATCTCCCGGATCTGGCGCACGCCCAGGCGCCCCCCGCGCACGCCGAGGAACAGCGGGTCCTCGTGGCGAGGCCCCTCGGAACCCGTGGCCTCCGCCAGGTGTCGCCGGCCCTGGTCCAGCCACCGGCCCAGGGCGGTCCCGGCCGGCACCCCGAAGGGCACGGTGCGCTGCTTGCCGCCCTTGCCGGTGACCCTCAGGGTGCGCCGCTCATGGTCCACGTCCGCGCGGTCCAGTCCGGCCAGTTCCGAGACCCGCAGGCCCGTGGCGTAGAGCAGTTCGAGGATCGCGGCGTCACGCATCGCGACGGCGCGACGGCGGGCCTCTTCGACGGTGAGGTGTCCCGAGCGGTGCGTGACCTGCGCCTCCTCAGCCCGCGCCCGCCCCGGGCCGGGCCCGGGTGGTCGGTCTGCCGCCCGTTGAGTGGCCTGTCCCGCGGTCCGGTGTGGTTCCTGCCCCGCGGCCCGACCCCCTCCTGCCCCTGCGGCCTGGCCCGCGGCGTCCAGCAGCCGTCCGGCCTGGTCGGCGCTGAGGGCATCCGGCAGGGTGCCGGTCCGTTTCGGGGAGGTCAGCCGGAGTGACGGGTCCTGGTCCAGGTGCCCCTCGCGCACCGCCCAGGCCATGAAGACGCGCACGGAGGCCCCCTTCCGTGCCAGCGTGGAACGCGACCGCCCGGCGAGAGCCAGGCGTCCGAGCCACCCGCGCAGGTCCGGCAGGTCGATCTCCCCCAGGACGTCCGGCAGGGCACCGTCCTGGACCGGCAGCCCCGCGTGCCCGGCGATGTCCCGGACCAGTCCCTCGAGATCCGAGACGTAGGCGCGGACGGTCTGCGGGGACCGGTTCCGCTCATGCACCAGATACTCGGCGAACCCCTCCACCCAGGACCGATCCCGCTGCGACAGCCGTGGCGGGCGGGAGCGTTCCGGGGTGGCGGCATCTGGCGTGGCGGACATGGTCCCACTCTGCCACCGACAGGTCCGGACTAGCCGGATCGCCGCCGCCACCCGGCCGCCTGCTGGTCGGCCAGACCCTGACGGTGCAGCTTCTGGAGCACTCCCAGGACGGTCCCGGGACCCAGCCCGGCCACCGAGCAGAGCCGGTCCACCGGTGCCGCGTTGCGCATCGGCAACGCCTCGTACACCAGCAGCTCCTCCACGGTCAGGTGGTCATGCGGCCGGTCGTCCGCTGCGCCACCGGATCCACCGGAGGGCCCGGTCCCCGGGGTCCTTTGCCCCGGTGTGCCCGGACCGGATCCGGCCACCAGGCCTCCGGGCAGCAGTTCCAGGGCCTCCTCGACCTGGGTGACGATCACCGCCGGCGACTCCCGCAGCAGGCGGTGGCACCCGGCCGAGGTGGCCGAGGTGATGGGGCCGGGCACCACACCGAGGTCGCGGCCCAGTCCGAGTGCATGGCCCGCGGTGTTCTGCGCGCCGGATCGCCAGCGGGCCTCGACCACCAGCACGGCCCCGGACAGCGCGGCGATGAGCCTGTTGCGCTGGAGGAAGCGGTGCCGGGTGGGGCTGGTCCCCGGGGACATCTCGGACAGCAGCAGTCCACTCGAGGCGACGTCCCGCAGGAGCTGTTCGTTGCCGGCGGGGTAGAAGCGGTCGAGTCCGCCGGCCAGTACGGCGACCGTGGCGGGTTCCCCCGTGCCGGAGCCCAGGGCCGTCTGGTGGGCGAGGGCGTCGATCCCGTAGGCGCCACCGGACATCACCGTGATCCCCCGTGCACCGATCCCCCCGGTCAGCATGCGGGTCGCCGTCCGTCCGTAGGCACTCGCCTCCCGACTGCCGACGACGGCCAGGGTCCTCTCCGCCCGGGGCATCCCCCCGGTCCCGCGGTACCAGAGCGCCACGGGTGCCGCCGGCCCGAGGTCCTCGACGGCCGGGGGCCACCCCGGGTCGCCGGGGATGAGCAGGCCGCCGCCCAGGCGGTGCAGTGTCTCCAGGTCGCGTTCCGGGGCGAGCGTCCCCGACCGGGCGTTCCAGCGCTCCCGCCCGTTCCGCCAGCCCCGGCTCGTCAGCGGGGTCCCGGCGGACTGCACGGACAGGGAGAGTTCCTGGCGCTCGTCCGCGCTCGGCTGGTCCCGTCCGGTGAGGAGGTCGAGGGCCCGCACGGCACCCCATACCCGGACCGCGGACAGGCCGAGGACGTCCCCGGGGTCCACCAACCGGGTGAGGGCGGCCCGGGCGATGCGCTCGGCGTGTCCGGCCCGTTCGGTGCTCACGCGGCCTCCTCACCCTCGGTGCGGCGGCGCAGGTACAGGGCCGTGTCCACGTCCCCGGCCCCCGGCCGGTCCGCGCCCCGCAGGTCGGCGACCGTCCAGGCCAGGCGCATGACCCGCGCGTGACCTCGTGCGGTGAGCTCGGCCCGGTCCACGGCGGCATCCGCGGCGGCGCGCGCTCGCGGGTCCACGGCCAGCGGGCCGTCCCTCAGCAGGGTGGCGGGAGCGTGCGCGTTGCGGGTCAGCCCCAGCGGGGCCAGCCTCTCGTGCTGCCGCCGCACGGCCGCCAGCACGCGCCCGCGCACGGTGGCCGAGTCCTCCCCGGCCGGACCCGAGGTCAGTGCCGAGGCATCCACGGCGGGCACGGTCACCTGGATGTCCACGCGGTCCAGCAACGGACCGGACAAGCGGCCGGAATACCGCCGGCGCTGGAGAGAGGTGCACCGGCACCGGCTCCCGCGGCCGGCTCCCCACCCGCACGGGCAGGGGTTGGCCGCCAGCACGAGCTGGAACCGGGCCGGGTAGCGCACCGTCCCGCCGGAACGGTGCAGGGTGACCGTCCCGGACTCCAGCGGCTGGCGCAGGGCGTCGAGGACACGCCGGTCGAACTCGGGGGCCTCGTCCAGGAACAGCACCCCGCCGTGGGCGAGGGATGCCGCCCCGGGCCGCGCCACCCCGGAGCCGCCCCCGACCAGCGAGGCCATGGAGGCCGAGTGGTGGGGAGACTGGAACGGCGGGTTGCGGACCAGGCCCGTCGCCTCCCGGGCTCCCCCGCCCAGGGACCGCACCGCGGTGGCCTCCAGTGCCGTGCGGTCGTCCAGGGGCGGCAGGATCCCGGGGAGCCGTTCGGCCAGCATCGTCTTGCCGGCACCCGGACTGCCCTCCAGGAACAGGTGGTGGGCCCCGGCCGCCGCCACCTCCAGGGCGAACCGTGCCTCGTACTGCCCCGAGACGTCGGCCAGGTCCGCGGCCGCACCGGCCCAGGTCCCAGCCCCGTCCGCGGCGTCCGCACCGGTGCCCGGTCGGTCCTCGACCGGGGCCGCCGGCCCCGGGGGCATCACGGCGGTGAGCGGGGGCGCCTCCGGGACGCCACCGAAGGCACGGATGACGTCATGGAGCGTCCTGTACCCCCGCACCCGTGCCCCGGGGACCAGGCTGGCCTCGTCCACGGACTCCTCGGCCACGACGACCTCCGGGTAACCGGCGTCCACGGCGGCCATCACGCTGGGCAGGATGCCCGGCGCGTGGCGGAGCCGGCCGTCCAGGCCCAGCTCGGCCAGGAACACGGCGCCGTCGACGTGGCGCACCTGGCCGTCCGCGGCATACGAGGCCATGACGATGGCCAGGTCGAAGCCCGGCCCGCGCTTGTGCAGCGCCGCGGGCACCAGGTTCACGGTGAGGTGCCGCCGGGTGAGGGGCAGTCCGGAGTTCCGGGAGGCGGCCTTGATGCGGTCCCGGCTCTCCTGCAGGGACTGGTCCGGCAGGCCCAGCAGGACGAACCCCGGCAGCGTCTGGCCGATGTCCGCCTCCACCTCCACCAGGTGGCCGTGCATGCCGGTCAGGGCCACGGCGAGGGTCCGGCCCATGACCGGTGTCCTGCTCATGGCCGGACGTCCCGGAGCACCTCGACGCTCAGTCCCCCGCCGGAGGGCAGCAGCACCGAGACGGCGTCCACCCGCCAGCCCGCCAGCCTCCCCGCCTCCGGATGGGCCGCACCCCACTGGTGCGCCAGCCGGTACAGGCGTCTGAGCTTGCGGGGACTGATCGCCTCGAACGGGTGGCCGAACCCCGTGCCTCGCCGGGTCTTGACCTCCACGGCCACCCACCAGCCCTGGTGGATCGCCACGAGGTCCAGTTCACCGCCCGTGCCGCGCCAATTGCGGTCGACCAGCTGGTAGCCCTGGTCCTCGAGCCACCGGGCGGCCACGTCCTCGCCGAACCGGCCGAGCGCCGTGTGGGCCGCCGATGCCCCGGATCCGGTGCGCGACATTGCAGAGTGTTCCATTGCTCCACCTCCACCACCCAGCCTGACGCGGGCGGGGGCGGTGTGGGCCCCGGGAGGGCCCGACTGGGGATGGAGACCCGCAGGGGGCGGGATGTGGAGGAGCGGGCGGAGCGGATCAGCCCAGTGCCGGACCGTCCTGCGGCAACTGGAGGTCGTCGCGCTGCGGCAGTTCCTCGACGTTGACGTCCTTGAAGCTGAGGACCCGCACGCGCTTGACGAACCGGGCGGTCCGGTAGATGTCCCAGACCCAGGCGTCCTCCAGGAGCACCTCGAAGAAGACCTCCCCGCCCTCGGACCGCGCCGTGAGCTCCACGGCATTGGCCAGGTAGAACCGACGCTCGGTCTCCACCACGTAGCGGAACAGGCTGACCACGTCCCGGTACTCCCGGTAGAGCTGGAGCTCCATCTCGGCTTCGTAGTTCTCGAGTTCGTCGCCGCTCATGCCGTCCATTCTCCCCCGGTCCCCTCACCGGGGACGTCCCATGACAGGACGGGCTGCTCGGCGGCCACCGGCTCCGGCACCAGCCGCCAGCTCAGCCGGTGGTGCGGGCTCGGACCGCGCTCGATGAGGGCCTGGCGGTGGCCGGCCGCGGCGTAGCCCTTGTTGCCCTCCCAGCCGTAGACGGGATGTTCCCGGGCCAGCCGGATCATCAGTCCGTCCCGCTCGACCTTGGCCAGGATGGAGGCGGCGGCCACGGTCGCACACGTCGCATCGGCCTTGACCTGCAGGTGCACCCGGCCCGGCCCGGCCGACAGGGCGCGGCACGCATCGAGCGGCGCCCTGGGCAGGAAGTCGTCCCGGCCGTCCAGCAGCACCACGTCCGGCGGTGCCCCCAGGTCCTGGACCACGCGGTGCCAGGCCCGGCGTCCGGCCAGGGCCAGGGCCGCGGTGATCCCGTACCGGTCGATCTCTGCCGGCTCGGCGTGCCCGACGGCGGCCGCGGCCGCCCAGGCGAGCACCT